>CAMCAZ010000002.1 GCA_945872795.1 Chryseobacterium gleum | reverse complement strand
GTTCTCCAGCAGCCAGATGCAACTGCTGCAGTGCATCTGGGGTATCGTGAGGCTGATCCGGGTGATGCCGTCCTCACTGTATTCCACCAGTTTATCCCGCACCTCGGGCAGTTCGAACAGTTCGGGACGCAGTTCCGCGCTGTCCCGCTGTTC
Source organism: Chryseobacterium gleum (assembly GCA_945872795.1). Lineage (GTDB taxonomy): Bacteria > Bacteroidota > Bacteroidia > Flavobacteriales_F > PHOS-HE28 > PHOS-HE28. Next base: position 129,494 of record CAMCAZ010000002.1, on the reverse strand, counting down.
CTTCACGCCGGGCTGGTCGGCCAGTTCATAGTAATCGCACAGGCCGCTTTCCTGCAACAGGCCGTAGACCGCCTTGCAACCCTGGCAGCAGAAATCACGGCCATCGAACTGTAAATGATCCTCCTTGCAGCTGTCCCCGCAATGGTAGCAGGGCACTTTCTGTGTGACGACTTTTTCCACGTGACAAAAGTCATCGGTGCCGCGCAGGCCGGACATGACGAACATCAGGCTGTTGACGTGCGCGGTGAAAGCCCGGGCTGTCACCAGCGGCCGGGTCCGCTACTTTTGCCCTCCGTTGGTACCCATGGGCGAACAATTGCGACAGATCGGAAGCTACCTGGGCCACCTGGTGAAGGCCCGGAACCGGCATGGTGTGCACAGCCCCTTCGTGTATGAGCTGATCTCCCAAGTCCTCAGGCCAAGCGATGCCTTGCCGGAGTTCGATGCCATGGAGCGGTTGCGCGATGATCTGCTCCACAGTGAGCAGACCATCCGTGTGAACGATCTGGGCGCCGGTTCACGGGTGTTCGACTTGCCCACCCGGAACGTCTCCGACATCGCGCGAACGGCCTTGAAGAGCCCCCGACAGGCCCAGGTCCTGTTCCGGCTGGCGCGGTATTTCAATGTGTCCACCGTGTTGGAACTGGGCACCTCCTTCGGGATCACGACGCTCTACCTGGCCCGTGGCGCTGCGGACGGAAAGGTCCACACCATCGAAGGTTGTCCGCAGACCTTCCGCATCGCGCAGCATCACTTCGAACAGCTCAAGCAGCGCAACATCGAGCCTGTGCTGGGCAGCTTCCGCACCCGATTGCCCGAAGTGCTGCACCGCATGGAGCGCCTTGATTTGGCCTTCATCGACGGGAATCACGCCAAGGGACCCACACTGGAGCATGTGGAACAGTGCCTGACCCGCGCCCACAATGACACGGTGCTCGTCCTGGACGACATCCATTGGAGCCGGGGGATGGAGGAGGCGTGGGAACAGGTGAAGGCCCATCCGCGGGTCACCGTCACCATCGACCTGTACAACATGGGATTGGTGTTCCTCCGCAGCGAACAGGCGAAGGAGCATTTCGTGCTGCGTTACTGAGCCGCTCTACGGCAAAGTGAACAGGTCCTTGCATCTGGCGTTACTTGCGGTCCGGCAGGAACCGGTCCATCCATCATGAAGATCTACACCCGCACCGGCGACACAGGCACCACAGGATTACTGGGAGGTGCCCGCGTGCCCAAGGACCATCTTCGCATCGAGGCGTATGGCACGGTGGACGAGCTGAACAGCCATCTGGGCATGCTCCGCGACCTGGCCGGACCGCACCACCATGCGCTCATCGTCGAGGTCCAGAACAATTTGTTCGCCATCGGGTCGCGCCTGGCCTCGAGCAGCGAGGAGGAGGCCGCCCGCTTCCATGTACCGATGCTCACCGCCGCGGATATCGAGGTCTTGGAACGGGCCATGGATGCCATGGACGCCGAGCTGGAGCCCATGCGCAACTTCATCCTTCCCGGAGGTCATCCCACGGTATCGCAGGCCCACATCGCGCGCACCGTTTGCCGCAGGGCGGAGCGACGCGTGGTTCAGCTCGCCGCGCACGATCCGCTTCCGGAGATCGTGGTGCAGTACCTCAACCGCCTGTCGGACCTGTTGTTCATGATGGCCCGGCACCTCGGCAAACTGCACGGCGTGGCCGACACGCCCTGGCTGCCAAAGGCCTGAGCCCATACACGCCCGGTCGTCCGGTGGTTCAGTCCCTGTGCGTCAGGTGGTTGATAAGTCACGTCCCGGCCGATCGGTATCCGTCTATATTTGCGGCCAATTTCACGGACCCTAACACGGCCTTTCGATGTATTGGACACTTGAACTGGCCTCCTATCTGGAGGATGCGCCTTGGCCCGCCACCAAGGATGAGCTGATCGATTTTGCCATGCGCACGGGGGCTCCGCTCGAAGTGGTGGAGAACCTGCAGGCCATCGAGGACGATGAAGAGGTCTTCGAGACGATCGAGGACATCTGGCCGGACTACCCATCAAAGGAGGACTTCTTCTTCAACGAGGACGAATACTGAACCCCAGCGATTCCACACCAGCCCCCCGCCACCACGGGGGGCTTTTCGTTTTGTATCGAACCATGGCCTGCCGCAATGGCAGGATGGTCCATCTGGCCCGATGCATGCTTCCCCCCCACCCGCTACCTTTGCCACCCCTGAACGATCGGCGCACCTTCAGCCTCCAAGGATCGGAGTTCGTGGAGCAGGTTCCCACCAGCCCCATCCGGTCCCTTGAAGATCCGCCGAACAGACCATCACCTCACCTCACCCGACCATGATCGGTACCCTGACCAAGGCCCTCAAGAAAGTTTTCGGCGATAAAGCGCAACGCGACCTGAAGGAAGTGATGCCCTTGGTGGAGCGCTGCAAGGAGGAGTACGGCAAACTGCAGGGCCTGAGCCACGACGAGCTCCGCACCCGCACGGCACAATTCAAGACCCGCATCGCCGAGCGCACCAAGGAGAGCAACGACAAGGTGGATGCCCTGCGTGCGGAGATCGACGGCGACCCGCACATGGACATCCATGAGCGCGAGCGCCGCTACGAGGAGATCGACAAGCTGCTGCAGTCCAGCCTGGGACAGATCGAGGAAGTGCTGCTGGAGATCCTTCCGGAGGCTTTCGCCGTGGTCAAGGAGACCGCGCGCCGCTTCAAGGAGAACAGCGAACTGCGCGTCACCGCGAACGACCTGGACCGGGCCCTCGCCATCCGCCGTCCGGACTCCGTGCGGATCGAGGGTGATCATGCCATCTGGAAGAACACGTGGATGGCGGCCGGCAACCTCGTCACCTGGGACATGCTGCACTACGATGTGCAGCTTATCGGTGGTGTGGCCCTGCACAAGGGTAAGATCGCCGAGATGGGGACGGGTGAAGGAAAGACCCTTGTGAGCACGCTCCCCGTGTTCCTGAACGCCCTCGCGGGGCGCGGTGTGCACGTGGTGACCGTGAACGACTACCTGGCCAAGCGCGATGCCGAGTGGATGGGACCGCTGCACGAATTCCACGGCATGCGGGTGGATTGCATCGACAAGCACCAGCCCAACAGCCCGGAACGCCGCAATGCCTACCTGGCGGACATCACCTACGGCACCAATAACGAGTTCGGCTTCGACTACCTGCGCGACAACATGGCCCACGCACCATCGGCCCTGGTTCAGCGCAAGCACCACTTCGCCATTGTGGATGAAGTGGACAGCGTGCTGGTGGACGATGCCCGGACGCCGTTGATCATCAGCGGACCCACGCCCAAGGGCGACGTGCACCAGTTCGACGAGTACAAGCCCCGCGTCGAGAAGCTGTACAACGCCCAGCGCCAGCTGGTGACCCGCCTGTTGAGCGAGGCCAAGGAGCACCTGAAGGGCATGGCCGATGGCAGTGCCACCAAGGACCAGCTGGAACGGGGCGGCATGGCCCTGCTCCGCGCCTACCGCGGATTGCCCAAGAACAGCGCGTTGATCAAGTTCCTCAGCGAAAGCGGGGTGCGCGCACACCTGCAGAAGGTGGAGAACTACTACCTGCAGGACCAGGGCAAGGAGATGCCCAAGGTGGATGCGGAACTGTTCTTCACCATCGACGAGAAACAGCACGGCATCGAGCTCACCGAAAAGGGTGTCGACCTGATCAGCGGCGACATGAACGACAGCTCGTTCTTCATCATGCCGGATGTGGGCGGCACCATCGCCGAGATCGAGAAGAGCCCCGCGGGCACCGAGGAGAAGGCCCGACGCAAGGACGATCTCCTGCGCGACTTCGGCATCAAGAGCGAGCGCATCCATACCGTGAACCAGCTGGTGCGCGCCTACGCCCTCTACGAGAACAACGTGGAGTACGTGGTGATGGACGGCAAGGTGAAGATCGTGGATGAGCAGACCGGACGGATCCTGGAAGGACGCCGGTACAGCGACGGACTGCACCAGGCGATCGAGAGCAAGGAGAAGGTGAAGGTGGAGGCGGCCACGCAGACCTACGCCACCGTGACCCTGCAGAACTACTTCCGGATGTACCACAAGCTGGCCGGCATGACCGGTACGGCCGAGACAGAGGCCCAGGAGCTCTGGGATATCTACAAGTTGGACGTGATGGTGATCCCCACCAACCGTCCCGTGGTGCGGAAGGATGCGGAGGACATGGTCTTCAAGACCAAGCGCGAGAAATACAATGCCGTGATCGACGAGATCGTCTCCCTGCGCGAGGCCAAACGTCCGGTGCTGGTGGGCACCACCAGTGTGGAGGTGAGCGAACTGGTGAGCCGCATGCTGAAGCTGCGGAACATCCCGCACAACGTGCTGAACGCCAAGCAGCACCAACGCGAGGCGGAGATCGTCCAGGAGGCCGGCCTGTCCGGCACCGTGACCATCGCCACGAACATGGCAGGCCGTGGTACGGACATCAAGCTCGGCGCCGGAGTGAAGGAGGCCGGTGGTCTCGCCATCATCGGTACCGAGAAGCACGAGAGCCGCCGCGTGGACCGCCAGTTGCGCGGCCGTGCAGGCCGCCAGGGCGACCCCGGCAGCAGCCAGTTCTACGTATCACTGGAGGACGACCTGATGCGCTTGTTCAACAGCGAGCGCATCGCCAAGCTCATGGACCGCTTGGGCCTGAAGGAGGGCGAGGTGATCCAGCACAGCATGGTCTCGGCCAGCATCGAACGCGCACAGAAGAAGGTGGAGGAGAACAACTTCGGCATCCGGAAACGGTTGCTGGAGTATGATGACGTGATGAACAGCCAGCGCACGGTCATCTACAAGCGCCGCCACCACGCCCTGTTCGGCGAGCGCCTGAAACTGGACGTGCTGAACATGTTCTATGAGGTGGCCTCGGGCATCGTCAACGAATACCACCCCGTGGGCGACTTCGACGGTTTCCAGCTGGAGATGTTCCGCAAGTTCTCCGCAGAGAGCCCCGTGGACCAGGAAGCCTTCCGCAAGGTGAAGTCCGAGGAGCTCACCGAGCGCGTGTACGAGGCGGCCATCGCCACCTACGAGCGGCACAACAGCACGCTGGCCAACCAGGCCATGCCGGTGATCACCGATGTGTTCCTCAACCAGGGCCAGCAGTACGAGAACATCGTGGTGCCGATCACCGATGGCCTGAAGACCATTCAGGTGGTGGCCAACCTGCAGAAATGCTACAAGAGCCAGGGCATGGAGCTCTCGGCGAGCATCGAGAAGTACATCACACTGGCGATCATCGACAACGAGTGGAAGGAGCACCTGCGGGAGATGGACGAACTGCGCCGCAGCGTGCAGAACGCCAGCATCGAGCAGAAGGACCCGCTGCTGATCTACAAGCTGGAGAGCTTCAACCTCTTCAAGGCCATGATCGACCGGATGAACGGGGAGATCGTGGGCTTCCTGGCCAAGGCCGGGCTGCCCTCGGCACAACCACAGGTGCAGGAGGCTCCGGCGCCCCGCCCCCCGCAGCAACGCGTGGAGACCAGCCGCACGGAGGTGCCCCAGTTCAGTTCGGCACGCCCCAGCGCCCCGGCGCCCAGGCCCACCTCAGGGCCCGCCGCACCGGGCGGCAACATGGCCCCGCCCCCGCAGGGCCCGCGCCAACCCATCGCACCCGTGCGCGTGGATAAGGCTCCCGGCCGCAACGACCCCTGCCCCTGCGGCAGCGGCAAGAAGTACAAGCAGTGCCACGGCAAGGACGCCTGAGCACGGATCCCCTGAAAAGCCGAAGGCCCCCGATCGCTCGGGGGCCTTCCTGCTTATGGTGTATGGATCGTGGTTCAGAATTGGACAGGCATCCGCACCTGTACACGGACAGGCTGGCCTTTTTCGACGCCAGTGTTCCAGGGTGAGGTGGACCGGATGGCCTCCACGAGCTTCTCGTTCAGCTGCACATCGCTTCCCTCCACCACCTTCACATCGGTGAGGTCGCCCGATTTCTCGACGATGAAACTGGCCGTGGCCTTGCCCTTGGTGCGGTCACCGGCAGGGCCGCTCATCTTCTGGTCGATCACGCGCACGAAGGCCTTCTCCCCTTCCGGAAAGCTCGGCATCTGCTGGGCGCGGGTGTAAATGATGTTCGCGAGGGGCTCGGGGTCGTAGACCTTTTCAGCCAGGGGGCGGCCCCACTGATCATAGCGCATCCACACGCCGGCCTTGTTGCCCATCACATACTCACCAAGGCTTTCCACCTTGCCATTCGCGTGGTAGAAGGTAAAGTCGCCATGTTCAACCTTCAGCTCGGGATCGGCATAGCTGCCTTCCACCTTCAGCACGCCGTCCAGGGTGTAGGTCTTGGCGAGCGTCAGGTTATCCTTGGTCCCGGAGGCCACGCGGTAATAGGCGGCGTTCTTCCGTGACGTGAACTCCAGCACCTCGCTCAGGTATTGCTTCTCGGGCAACTGTGCCTGTGCACTGGCACAAAGCCCTGCGCCGACGAACATCAGGAAAAGGAGGGGGGCGGAACGGTGTAGCACGGTGTGGGGGTACGCTGGGTTCATCCCTTCCAACGCATCCCACGGGCTTTGGTTACGATCGGTCTACCCGGCCCAGCTCTCGCGGTCCAGGCTGCGGTACTGAATGGCTTCGGCAAGGTGCTCCGTGCGGATATCCGGACTACCCGCCATATCCGCGATGGTCCGGCTCACCTTCAGGATGCGGTCATAGGCCCGGGCGCTCAGTCCCAGGCGGTCCATGGCCTTCTCCAACAAGGCCTTGCCCGTGGCGTCGATGCGACAGATCTCCCGCAGCTCCTTGCTTCCCATCTGCGCGTTGCAATGCATCTTCTTGCCGACATAGCGGTCCTGCTGCACCTTGCGTGCGGCGATGACCCGTTCGCGCATGTCGGCGCTCTTCTCCGTGGGCCGCTCCTCGCTCAATTCGCTGAACGGCACGGGGGTCACCTCAATGTGGATATCGATGCGGTCAAGCAGCGGTCCACTGACCTTGTTCAGGTATTTCTGCACCACGCCCGGGGCACATACACAATCCTTATCGGGGTGGTTGTAGTAGCCGCAAGGACAGGGGTTCATGGCGGCCACGAGCATGAGGCTGGCGGGATATTCCACCGTGAACTTGGCCCGGCTGATGGTGACCACGCGGTCCTCCAGCGGTTGCCGCAGCACTTCCAGCACCTGGCGTTTGAACTCGGGCAGTTCATCCAGGAAGAGTACGCCGTTGTGCGCCAGGCTGATCTCGCCGGGCTGGGGGAGGGACCCTCCACCGACCAGGGCCACATCGCTGATGGTGTGGTGAGGCGAACGGTAGGGGCGCACACTGAGCAGGCTGTCCTCCTTACGCAGTTTTCCGGCCACGCTGTGGATCTTGGTGGTCTCCAAGGCCTCATCGATGGTGAGCGGTGGCAGGATGGTGGGCAGGCGTTTGGCGAGCATCGTCTTGCCCGCACCGGGCGGACCGATGAGGATGATGTTGTGGCCACCGGCCGCGGCGATCTCAAAGGCTCGCTTGATGTTCTCCTGTCCCTTCACATCGGCGATATCCACGGGATAGGCACGGCTGCTGTTGGCGAACTCGGCCTCGATGTCCACCACGGTGGGCTGCACGGTGGGCTGACCCTTCAGCAGGTGCACCACCTCGCTCAAGTGCTCGACACCGTATACGATGAGGCCGTGCACGATGGCGGCCTCCCGTGCATTGGCGGCAGGCAGGATGACACCCTTGAAGCCTTGTAGTTTGGCTTCGATGGCAATGGGCAAGGCTCCTTTGATCGGGCGGACGCCCCCATCCAGTGAGAGCTCACCCATGACCAGGTAATGCTCCAGCATCTCCGCGGGGACCTGTTCGGTGGCCGCCAACAGACCCACGGCCAGTGGAAGGTCATACGCGGTGCCCTCCTTGCGTATATCGGCCGGCGCGAGGTTGATGGTGACGCCCTTGCCCCGCGGAGCATAGAGTCCGTTGTTGCGGAGCGCGGCATCGATGCGCTGCTGGCTTTCCTTCACGGCGCTGTCCGGTAGGCCCACCAGCTGGAAATAGGCTCCGGGTTCCACGTTCACCTCGGCGGTGACGATGGTGGCGTTGATGCCAAAGACGGCGGCTCCGAAGACCTTGACGAGCATGGCTGATGGTCGATCACACCCAAAGCCGCTTCAGCGCCGACCCATCTTGTCGACCTATGCGGATACGGGGATAGTGGATGATGCCAATGGAACCCATCGATCAAGCGTTGGGGTCACGACGGCGTGGTTCGGCCATGTCGCGTTCGATGTGATCGATGAAGGCGTGGATCACCTTGATGTGCACCTCCTGGATACGGTCGGCATAGCCGGCGTGGGGCACGCGGATCTCCACGGTGCAGAGGTCGGCGAGCTTGCCACCGTCCTTGCCGGTGAGACCGATCACGTGCATGTGCTTGTCACGGGCCACCTCGGCGGCCTTCAACACGTTCGTGCTGTTTCCGCTGGTGCTGATGGCGAGCAGCACGTCTCCTTCCCTGCCGTGCGCCTGCACGAAGCGTGCGAACACCTGGTCGAAGCCATGATCGTTCCCCACGCAGGTCAGGTGGCTGGGGTCACTGATGCTCAATGCCGCGATCGGACCGCGGTCATCGCGGTATCGGCCGGTGAGCTCTTCCGCGAAGTGCATGGCATCGCACATGCTTCCGCCGTTGCCGCAGCTGATGATCTTGGCGCCCTGCTTGAGGCAGTAGCTCATGAAGGCGGCAGCCTGCTCCACGGCGGCGATGTTGGCGGGGTCGGCCAGGAAGCGCTGGAGCACATCACCGGCTTCGGTGAAGTGCGATCGGATGCGGTCGGTGCTCATTGTTCCAAAGATGCATCAAATGGGATCGCCACCCTTGTACCCGATCCGCAGGCGGTCGCCCAAGGGTCCCTCCATGAGCTGTTTCACGGCTTCGAAGAGCTCACCGAGAGCATCATCCGTCCGCTCCTGCCGACCCTCCATGCGCTCCACACGGAGCTGCAGCTCCAGATCGTTCTGCAGGATGCGGTTGAGCCGTACGAAGACCCGCATGATCCGGATGTTCACCGCGATGGCGTGTTCGCTGTTGAGCACACTGGAAAGCATGAGCACTCCGTGTTCGGTGAAAGCAAAGGGCGGTGTGCGCCGACCTCCCCATGATCTTGAAGTCGCAGATCGCGACCGCAAGATGTCCCATTCGTTTCCGTCGAGCAGGAACATGAAGTCCGCCGGGAACCGGTCGATGTTCCGCTTCACCTGCTCATTCAAGCGCTTGGTGGGCACGTCATACAACAGCGCCAGGTCGTGCGCCAACATCACCTTTTGCCCACGGATCCAATGGATGCGCGCGGCGATCGCCTCTTCAGGCCATGCTTCTGCTACCATGCTACCGACCGCCTGACGGATTATTCGTCAATCGACCGGTGGATAATATGGCAATGTTCTGACGAAAATCCAAGCAAGGAGGAAATGTCCCCTTGCAAAGTTCTTCCCGCGGCTCAGCGTGAGGCCTGCCCGCCCAGTACCTGCATGCCTTGGAGACCGCGTTCCAGGAAGGCCTTGTAGTCCTCCACGGCGGGCGTGTATCCCACAGGATCGGTGAGGAGCTCACCATCCGGGCTGAGCAGCGCATACAAGGGCTGGGTGGCGCTCTTGAAGGTCTCGGTCTGCAGCGTGGCCCATTTGTTCCCGATGGTGAGGATCGGTTTCTTGGTGCCGTTGCTGGTCTCATAGATGAACTGCTCCTCTTTCGGCAGTTCGGATTTCGCATCCACATAGAGCGACACCAGGACGAACTCGTCGTTGATCACCCGATTGATGTCCGGCACGGGCCACACGTAGTCCTCCATCTTCCGGCAGTTCGCGCAACCATATCCCGTGAAGTCCACGAGCATGGGCTTGCCGGTGCGTTTCGCCTCGGCCTGGCCGCTCTCCAGGTCGTGGAAACAGGTCAGGCCTGCCGGGCATTCGGTGGGATAGATCCAGCTGTAGCCCGGTGATGGCGAGATGCCGCTGAGCAGGCCCACCGGAGCGAAGGTCTTGGCCTTGTCATCATAGCGGAAGCCATAGGACATGTAGGCGGTGATGCCGAAGAAAATGGCGATGAAGGCGATGCGTGAGGCGGAGAACTTCTTCACCGGGCTATCGTGGGGGAACTTGATCTTGCCGAGCAGGTACAGTACGATGCCGAGGCCGCACAGCACCCAGATGGTCAGGAAAAGCTCGTAGGGGATCAGGCCCCATTTCATCACCAGATCGGCCATGCTGAGGAACTTGAACGCCAGGGCCACTTCCACGAAGCCAAGCACCACCTTCACGCTATTGAGCCAGCTGCCGCTGCGGGGCAGGCTGTTCAACCATCCAGGGAAGAGCGCGAAGAGGCCGAAGGGCAGGGCCAGCGCGAAGCCGAAGCCACCCATGCCGGCGGTTAACTGCCAGGCACCGCCATCGGCCGTGAGCGCTCCGGCCAGCAGGGACCCGAGGATGGGACCCGTGCAGCTGAACGACACCAGCGCGAGGGTGAGCGCCATGAAGAAGGTGCCGATGAGGCCGCCGAACTTGCTGGCGTTGGAGTCCATCTTGTTCACCCAACTGCTCGGCAGGGTGATCTCGAAGTAGCCGAAGAACGAGATGGAGAAGATGATGAAGATGACGAAGAAGAAAATGTTGAGCCAGGGGTTGGTGCTGATCTCGTTGAAGATCTCGGGGTTCACGCTGCCGAGGAGGTGGAAGGGCAGGCTGAAGATGAGGTAGATGAGCAGGATGAAGCCGCCGTAGGTGAGCGCGTTCTTCAAGCCCGATGCACGGTCCTGGCTGCTCTTGGTGAAGAAGCTCACCGTGAGGGGGATCATGGGGAACACACAGGGCGTGAGCAGGGCCACCAGACCGCCGATGCATCCCAGCATGAAGATCCACAGCAGGGAACTTTCATCGTCCTTGCGAAGTCCGGCGTCGCGCACCACGGGGTTCTCCAGGTCCACGTTCGGCATCTTCAGTTCGGCCGCATCCGTGCGGGTGCTGATCCCGGCGAACTTCGGGTCATTGGGGTCGAAGGAGATGTCGCCCAGCTCATAGGTCCCCGAGCCCAGCCCGAGGATGTAGTATACCGTGGCGGGCGGCAGGCACATCTCATCATCACAGGTCATGTACTCGAAGTGGCCGGTGACCGGTGTGGCGGCATCCTTGGTGCTGATGCGTTGGGTGAAGGTGGCCCAGCCCTTGAACTTCTTCACCTGCATGTCGAAGACCGGGTCATGGCCGTCGATGACCTTTTCCCCGGTCTCAGCAACCTCGCCCACGACCTGCACGCCACCGATGGAGTCAATGACGACGGAGGTCGGCCAGGGACCCATGTCCCCGTAGTTCACTTGGGAATACACGGACCATCCGGATTGGATGTCGGCCCGGAACACAAGCTCCCAGGCGCCCTCCCCCACGGACTTCGAGGTGATGGACCATTTCACGGGATCGGGAGCGGCCTCCTGACCCGGCATCTGGGCGTTCAGAAGCCCGGCCAACAGCACTGAGCTCAGTGCGAGAAGAATGCGATACATCATCGTTTCGGGGATTCTGCCTGGACAGGCACATCGAAGGGTACTACGACCGGTGGCAGGCAGGTCTTGTCGTTACAGACCATGTACTCCACCTCGCCTTTAACCGTGAATGTTTCGGCGGTGGCGGGTTTCAACAGGACGACGAAGCGTGGCGTACCGGCGTGGTAGCGCACGACCATTCCGAAGTTCGGGTCGTACTCCTCCTTCGGTGCGGGCTCTTCGAGCGCGATCACCGCGCCGTATGATGCGGATGGCGTGATGCGGATGGAGGTCGCGATGGGCCCGTCCGTGCTGGGAAGTTCGGTGGCATACACATGCCAGCCTTCATCAAGCCGGGCATCACAGCGGACCTCCACCGTTCCATCCGCCCGCAGCACGGCGCTGAACTTCCAATCGACAGGTGTCGAAGGTTGGGGCAGGGCCAGCCCGAGGAATAGGATGAGTGCGGCGATCATGGCTTACAACGGTCGCAAAGCTAGCCAGCACCTGACAGCGTTCGCCAAGTGCTTGCCAAGATCCTTGCGATCCTATGAGGCCCCGCCAATGTTAAGGAATGTCAATGCTCACGACCCTGTAAACGGGTATCGTGGTCCCGTACTTCAGCACGATGTTCTCGGGGTCATAGGTCCAGATGGTGGTCTCCACGGCCTTCAATCCCTGATCGTCCTGGAACAGGATGCGGCACTTACCATGCTCACCGTTGCCCAGCCGTGTGGCGATCTTCAGGGTGCTGAGGATGGCCCGTCGTTGGTCCACGGTGATCGCCACCGGTACCTGGGGGAAACGCAGTGCCGGGATATGCTCCTTGGGGATCAGGGTTGCGCGACTGTCAATCATGACGTTGGGGGGGTTGAGGAACCTTGAAGTTAGTACAAGCTTGGACCGATCCCAACTTTTCGGGCAGCGCGAACTTCCCGGCTCAGCCTTGCCAGATGAACCGGACCACCCGTCCCGTGGCAGGATCGGCCTTGGTCGCATCGGCCATGCGCAGGCCGCAGCACCACAGGATGCGTTCGCGGTCGGCGAGCACATACACCCGGTGTTTCCGGTAGAGGGGCACCTTGGCATCGATCAGGACATCGCTGATGAGCTTGGTCCCCGCCATGCCTGCGGGCTGCATGCGATCGCCCTGTCGCCACGGACGGAGTTCCAGCGGAAGTGCGATTGCAGAGGCATCGAACCAGGCCACCACGTTGGTGGGTACGAGACCGACGCCGATGTCGGAGGCATCCACGTGATCGATGGCCATGGGCAGGCCATGCGGAGGATGAGCGAGATCGTTGATGGTCCAACTTGGTGATTCGGTCGGCAGCGGGGCGAGGACCAGTTCGCTCCGGTCCACGTGGACAAGCACATCATTCCCAAAGAAGCTGCTTCCCACACGACCATCCTCCAGCGCTGTGACCATGGCCTCGATGCGATCGGGGTGGAATCCTTCACCCTCCAACAAGGTCAGCAGCAGGGCGTGGGGAGCGCCGCTTTTCAGCAGCAGCTCCGCAGGCAGATGTCGCACCCCATCCTCATCGGTCCGAACGCTGCGCAGCAGTTCCGCCGAGCGTTCTTGGGCCAGCACATCCAGTTCGCGGGCGAGCCGCATGTTGCGATGGAGCACTTCACGGACACCGGGCCTCAGTTCCTCCAACATGGGTAGCAAGGTGCTGCGCACCCGGCTACGGAGGTACTTCGGATCTGTGTTACTGGCATCCGTCCGAAAGGGAATTCCATGTTCGGCGGCGTAACGCTCAATGGCGGCACGGTCCTGATCGATCAGCGGACGGATGAAACCGGCGCGTTTGACAGGAATGCTCTTCCAGCCATGTTGACCCATTCCCTGCAGGAGGTTCATGAGCGCGGTCTCCACCACATCATCCGCGTGGTGGGCCATGGCCAGCTTGTGCGCACCGCTGTTCATCAGGCGTTCGAAGACCGCATACCGTTCCACGCGCGCGGCCATCTGCACCGAGCCGCCCATGCGCTCCATGGCCGCCCGCACATCCACCGCTTCCACATGGAACGGGATGCCGTGTTGGGCACAGTGATCCCGAACCAAGGCCCGGTCGGCATCGCTTTCCGGACCGCGGAGTCCATGGTCCACATGCACCACCTGAACGGGATGGCCCAATGAGCGCAGCACGTGGAGGAGCACCATGCTGTCCACACCGCCGCTTACCGCCACCCACAGCGCTTCGCCCGGTTGCAGCAGTGCATGGCGGGCAATGGTGCGGGCCACCCGTTCACGCATGTTCCAGGGCTTCGATGACCGAACGCGCTTTGAACTCGCACTCCTCCCACTCCAGGGCCGGCTCGCAGCGCGCCGTGAGCGCACTGCCCGTACGCAGGGAGGCATGTCCGGTGGCCATGTTGAACAGCACGGCGCGGATCACCACGTTCAGGTCCGCATCTCCATGGGGTGAAAAATAACCCAACGATCCGCTGAAGAGCCCTCTCCCGCCGCATTCGGCTTCCTGGATGAGCTCCATGGCCCGGGCCTTCGGCGCACCGGTCATACTGGCCATGGGGAATGCGATGCGCGCCACATCAAAGGCCGAGAACCGATCCGCCCTGAGCGCGGAGACCGTGCTGACCAGTTGATGCACCCGTGGATAGCTCCGAACGGCACAGAGGGCTTCCACGCGCACACTGCCCGGCCGGGCGATGCGCGACAGGTCATGCCGCATCACATCCAGCGCCATGATGTTCTCGCTTCGCTCCTTGGCATCGGACATCAGTTCCTGGCGCAGGCGCTCGTCCTCCACCGGATCGCTCGCACGCGGCCGCGTGCCCTTCATGGGCTCGCCCACCACACGGTCGCCGTCCATGGCCAGGTAGCGTTCGGGACTTGCGCACAGGGCGAAGTGCTCCCCGTGACGATGGAAGGCGGCGAAGGGGGCTTCGGACCGTCGCAACAGCCGGACAAAGGCCAGGAAGGGATCGATGGCGGACCAATCCGAGGTGCGTTCCGTGCAATAGTTCACCTCATAGATGTCGCCCCGCTGGATGTGCTGCATCAGCACCTTGGTGCGCTCGAGATGTTCTTCGCGGGATGTGCGCACCTGCCATGGCGAACGCAGGGAACGGCCATCGTCCTCCACCGGCTCGTGGATCCGCGCGATCAGGGCATCCGTCGCCTCTTCATCACCCACCCTCGCGTGCAGGACGGCTTCTCCGTTCACCCATTCCACCACCCACCGGGGCACCCACCAGTCCGAATTGGGGAGCCCATCCATTCTATCCATGACCTGCCCCTTCGGATCGACCCATTCATAACAGAGGTGTCCGAAGTACCAGTCCGTGGCTTTGCCGTGGACGTCGAACGTGGGCGCTGGTGCATGTGCGACCGCACCGATCCCCAGTACGGCGCGTGCCTGATCGGCGGTCCGGCGATACAGGAAATGAGCATGCTCACGCAGCACCGCCGGGATCGCCGGTACCTGGGAACCGAGGGGAATGGTCCTTCGCACAGGGGACCAAGTTATCGGAGCGCACCTTGGCATCGTTGCGCGAAGACCTCGGAGACCGTGACGGACAACGCATCCAGCGACCGACCGCAGGGATCACCGCACATCTGACGGGACCGACATCGATCGCTTGTGCTGTACCCAACGGACCATGATCCAGAGCAACAGAAGGATGGACAGGATGATCGCCGAGCGGCCGACGAGATCACCGTGCCGCACGAAAAAGGTGCGTTCCTCATTCAGCCTCAAGGAAGCACGGATGGCCGTGGGTTCCCACCATGCCGTGGGGTCATGGATCACACCCCGTTGATCCACCCAGCAGGAGATGCCCGTGTTGGCCGAACGGGCGATGGAGCGCCGCGTCTCGATAGCCCGCAAGGATGCGAAACCGAGGTGCTGGACGGGGCCGGGGGAGTCGCCCCACCAGCCGTCGTTGGTCATGATGGCGATCACGTTTCCGCCATTGCGCACATGGGCCGCCACATGTTCGCCGAACACCGATTCGTAGCAGATGGCCGGAATGACCGCCAAACCCGAGGTGCTATCCCGCAACACGCTGCGTTCTTCCTGCAGGCCCAAGGAACCACTGGTGCCACCCAGGTCCACCGACAATGCGCTCAACCTACCAAGGACACGTTCGAACGGCATCATCTCCACCCCGGCCACCAGTTTCGATTTGTGGTAGTGCTCCACAGGTCCGTTCACCGGTCGGAACAGGGCCGCGTTGTAGGCCTCGTACCACAGGTCCGTTCCCTGCACCCGACGAGCGCTCACGGGCAGTTCAGCCCCGATGTCGAAGAGATAGGCCGAGGACATGCCGGTCAGTACCGCGACCTTGGGATATGTCTCCTGGAATGTGCGGATGCGCTCAGCGCTCCGTGATCGCTGAAGGTCGTTCTCCCACAGCCCATGCAGCTCCGGCTTCGTCCCACGCAGGTCCATGGTGGCATCCTCCTGCAAGGCGGTCTCGGGCATCACTACCAGTCGGGTGGCGGGGGTAAGCACCCCTTCGGCCAGATGCAACATGGAATCCAGCTGGACCATGGGATCCATGCCCCCGAACTTCTGCGTGTAGGGGTCGATGTTCGGCTGGACGATCACCACCTCCACGACCGGGCCCTGTTCCTCATAGGTCTCCGCCCGCCAGATGGAGAGTATGATGGGTACCAGCACCATTGCGCCAAACGCCACGATGGGGCGTATGGCCCAAGCATGTTCCCTGCAGCGTGCACGCCAGATGCGGAACAGGAGCAGGTTCACCAGCCAGATCCACAGCGAGCCACCCAGAACGCCGGTGTACTCATACCACTGCACCCAATGGGGCCTGGTGGCGAACACATTGCCCATGGTGAACCAGGGCCACTTCAGGTCCCAGCCGTGGTGGATGCGTTCCAACGCAAGCCAGAAGATGACGAGCGCGACGAACGAAAAGCGCTCGGCCCCAAAACGACGCACCGAGCGTTTGAGGAACCAGGGCACGCACATGAGCAGGGCGTTCACCGTCATGGGCGACAAACCGCTGATCAGGCGTGTGGAGAGGGGCTCGCTCACCAGGAAGAACCACCAGGAGGTGGCCGCATTCCAAACGAAGACCGCCAGCAGCACATAGGGAACAAAAGCACGTCGTCGTCCGGCCGTACGCTCATCGTGCAACTGCTCGGCGCGGAGCAGGGGGACCCAGGCCAGAAAGGCCACTGCGCTGAGCCCTCCGATGCCGGGCCAGGCCATTGCCCACAGCAGACCGCTGAGGGCGGCCCACAGTGCTACATGGAACCGACGGATGGTGGAGCCCGGCATGGGCACGAAAGTAGACCGGGCTATCTCAACAGGTACATTTTACCGATGCCCTTGGAGAAGTACTGGGAGGCATTGGTCTCGCGCTGCTCGATGTCCTGCCCATGCAACTGTGCGATCACGCGGTACAGGTAGACCCCTCGGGCCAGCCGGTCACCGAACTCATCGGTGCCATCCCAGGCGAACTCCGTCATGTTGCGTCCCACACGCAGTGGCCCCAGCTCGTTCATGCGCACCTCACGCACCACTTTGCCTGTGATGGTCATGATCTGGATCTTCATGTAGGTGGGCGCCTCGGTGCCGGTGACGGTGAAGACGAAGCGGGTGCTGGTGGTGAAGGGGTTCGGGTAGTTCAGCACCTCGGTGATCGTGGGCCGGTTGACGACCTCGAAGCTCACCTTCATCTCGCGGTCCCCGGAAGCGTTGTTGCTTCGGTCGTTGGCCTGCACGGTCAAGGTGTAGGTGCCATCCACGGTGAACACCGGACGGAAGAGGATGCGCGCCTCATTGTCCGGGCCCGATGCCGGGATGAACTGCATATTCTCCACCCCCGCATTGGTGCGGAAATACACGCGTTCGAGGGCGGCTCCCGGACGCGTCAGATACACCTTGAACAGGGCCGTGTCCGCAGGAGAATCGTGCAACAGCACCGTGTTCTCGTCGTCCAGTACCATTTCGATCTCGGGCCGTGCGGATACGATGTCACCATCGAGGATGCGCATGCCGTCGAAGGTGACGTCGAGGAGGGGGTTCTGGTCATCGACGGCGATCTCGAAGCGGAGCTGGGCGATATTGTTGAAGCGGTACTGCTCCACCTGATCATATACCCCGGTGAGGGTGTCGATGGGGTTGGCCTCGATGATCAGTGTATTGGGACCGCCGAAGCCATTGGTGGAGAAGCGGATGGTATCCAGGAGCGTTGCACCGGCAGTGAGGGGCGCGTTCAAGCGGTAGTGCACCGTGCGGCGTTGGTTGTTGCGATCGAGCACCCACGCCCCCATCAGCAGGCTGTCCATATCGAACAGACTGACATTGTGGACAGCCACCGCAACGCGTGCTTCCTGGCCTTCGAAGAGGCCCTCCTGGATCTGGACGAAGCCCTGTGGCGGATCGATGGCACATTCCGGGACCGGCGCGCTCAGCAGTTGCCACCGGACCATTTGTGAAGGGTCCGGAGCTGCAGCCTGATCCGTATCGAAGAAATGGCCACGGATCCGCAGGGTGGGATAATCTTCGGCACTGATGAGCTGGCTGAGATCCAAGGAATCGATGGGCGACAGGTCATTGGTCAATTCGTTGGCCAGATCGACCTCGGCACCGGAAGTAGATATGCCGCGCAATTGGATCCGCGTGCTGTCACCTGCGTCCTGGGCACGGTCGTTCCAATACAGCTTACCCCACGACTGAGCAGGCCCCGCCTCCATGGTAGTGATGGTCCCTTGGTTCGCGGGACTGTCCACCCAAACGGAAAGGTTGACGTATTCGGGCTCATTGGGCGGGAACACCTGAGGGGCGATGGCCTGTTGGAAGGAGCCCGGAACGCCCTTGCGGTAATAGAAAATGTAGGCCACACTGTCCGGTACTGTGCTGAGGTCGGCCCCGAGCGTGGCAAGGAAATCCACCATGCCGGGTGCGTTGGCGTCCATACCATCCTTGTCCAGGTACATCCACGTGTAACAGAGCACATGGTGACCGTCGGGCACGGCATTCTCCAGCATGTTGCGCATCCCGGCCAGTTGGGTCGCATTGTTGGTGAGGAAGGTGAAGAACTTACGCACCCGGGACCCGCAGACACCGTTCTGGTTCAGGTTGCCGAAATTGTTCTGTGGGTTCTCCCCGTTGTAGCTGGTCCCCCAGGCCTCAAAAGAGCCGGGATCCACCACGGCGACATGCCAGCCCGCTGCAGTACCGCAGCCGTTATAGTCCTGGGGTTCCAGATCGATGGACCATTCAGTATATGGACTGTAGACACTGTCATGCACCTGTGCCCTGATGTTGCGCTGCCCCGTGAAGAAATCAAAGGCGCGCTGCGGTCTGTCGTAGACCACGTTGGAAAAGCTGTTGTTCTTGAACTGGAAATAGTGCGACTGCCCCCAGCCATGCTTGCCCGGAATGTATTGGAACGAACGCTCGTACCAGTTGTAGCCACCGTTCCCGGTGCTGTCGATGCTGCAGCGCCAGTAGAACACCGTGCTGTCCTGCAGGTTGTTCAAGTTGTAAATGGACTGGGGTGTCCAGCTCACCACCCCGCCGGGCGCCGATACCGTGGCGACCTCCCGTTGCGGGCTGTTGAAGAGATCGGTGGTATCGATCTGGAACACATAGTTCCGGGGGACCGCGAAGGGATCACCGGTACTGGCCTTCAGCGGCTGTATGGGATCGGGCACGATGGCATAGTCGTAGGGATAGATCGGGATCAGATCACCCGAAGTGATGAAGAGCGAGCTCACTGTGGAGTTGTTGCCGGTGTCATCGAGCTCCGGGATCACATCCGGGTCGAGGTCCACCCGCACCTGCATGCCGTTGATGCCCTGCCCACCGGCATTGCCCATGGTGGGCACACTGAAGTAAGCGGTATCTCGGAGATACACGTTATTGATCTCGGCGAAGTACTCCTGGGTCGCGCCCAACGAGGGGTTCGAACGCTGCAACACCACGCGCACCGGGCCGTTCACGGCTTTGGCATTGTTCACCACCACCGCCTTCACCTGGAAGGTATCGGCGTCAGCGGTCACCGGATCGGGATCATAAAGGACATCGGCCTGATCCACACTGTAGTCCGGCTTGTCGAAGGAGTTCAGGACGATGGTGGGATCACCCTGCAGGGTGAAGGTGTGCGCGGTATGCACCGTATTGAGGTCGGTGCTGTTGCTCATCGATTGGAACACCGCATGCTTCATGTGCTCACCGATACTTCCGCCATAGTTCAGCCTGCAAAAACTGCGGTAGAAGGCATCCGTGTAGGAAGCCAGATAGGGCGCCAGCGATAGCTCAGTGGTGGCAAGGAACGCGATGGGACCCGTTGCCGGCTCAAGGACCCAATCCTCTCCCTTGCTCAGGCGGTTGTTCTGGTGGATGTTGCCGATATAGCAGGAGTTGCCGATCACCAAGGGATGCTTGCCGTTCCATTGGTAATTCGAGGGCTCATCGATGGTGATGTCGAAGCTGCTGGCATAGGCGTGGGCCAGAAAGGTCATGACGGTGACACCCTCCTCAATATACCTGCGTACGGAATCCGCAGAGGCCTGTTGGAAGATGTCGGAGGTGTTCTTCTTGAAGGTCGCCACATTCGCACCGAATGAGGTGTCCACGGCCACCGCCCGATATGAATTCAGGGTATTGACGAACCCTTCGGCTTCGCCCGGGGCAAGCCCACCGGCGAAATGCAGGATGTTCTTCATCCAGACGTCAGGTTCCTGAGACTCCAGGGCCTGCACCTTCTCCATATACCAAGTGACTTCATCGGGAGTGTACACGCTCAGCCGTCCTACGGGGATCTCCACCTTGCGCGGGTCGAAGCGCAGTCCGATGGTGAAGCCGACATCGGAGGCCGGGTGGCCAAAGGTGGGGACCAGGCAGGTGGCATAGGCGCCGTCGGAATCTGGACGGATACCTTGGGTGGAGGCATTGACCTTCACGTTCTGGACTGACTTGCCGATGAGGAACAATGCCCGGGGATCACTGTTCCACGAATCAAGAAGGAACCTGGCCCAACGCCGGATGGCGAAGGCATGTTTGGGGATCCCGCCCCCGAACTGGTCGTAGAGCTCGTCCACATCCACCACCAGGGTATTGTATCGGTTGCGTTGGCTCGTCTCCCGGAAGTCAGCGTAATCCTGGGCCACGCCCATCAGCGTGCTATGGGCTACGATCAACATGGCGGAATCCACCGGGTTGGCCGTGAAGTCCGTAAAGAAGCCGGTACCGTTCACCCGCTTGAGTGAAGTGATGGGCGCAATGTTCTCCTGCGCGAACACGAAGGCATCGGTGAGCGCCGAGTCGGGATCGGCCTGTAACAAGGCCTTCCATCGGGCACCGGAGGGCGTGGGGATCACCCGGCGCAACGTATCACCTTGGGCATAGATCACTGGTGTTCCGGCGAGGTTACTGAAATCCAGGTGCAGGAATCCGTCCCCGTCCAGATCGGGAATACCCATGGCCTGGGACGTATCGTTGTCCAGATGGAACATCTTGGCATAGCGCACTGCGCCGAAGGCCATGGCCTGCTTATCCGTATAGCCGGGCTGGAAATAGCCCACCTGCCCAGGACCATCGAACAGGTCGCGGAGGACCCTGAACCGGATCACCGTATTGGTCGCAATGTTCGCTTGCGGCGCCAGGAAGGACATATTGACCACCTTGTGCCCGCGGTAGATGGTATCCACCGCGGCGATGCCGGGTGAAGCACCATAGACGATCTTCACGTGATGGTCGTCCGCGTTGTACACACCACCCGGATTGCCTGTCCCCACCACGGTCGCCCGGATGGTTGCATCGGGGGCATCTGCCCCGGTATACTTGCGCGGTGTGGGTAACGTCATCTGCCGGTCCACCGAATCACCGGCCAGATTCGTGGGGTTGCTGTCGTACCACCCTTCCCCCTCCACGTACTGCCCACTGCTACCTCCAAAATTGGCCGTGGGTCCTAGAAAATAAAGTCCATTCCGTGCACGGACCACCTCCCCCCAATAGTAGGGAACGATGGGATAACCGGCCGTGGGCAGCTCGGCCTGGGCCACGATGTGCTTCTTATCCACCCCTGGATCGCTATCCCAGGTAAGGAAGTAGCGGATGGTATCGTTCACGAAGCTGTAGTAGGGGTTGCCCAGCATCTCCGGTGCCGGGAACATCTTGGCATCCAGCCAGGCATCGTTGCGGAAGCCCCGGAACTCGATGAAGTCATCGGGATCGAAGACCCCGTCATTTTCCCCGGAAACGAAGAGGGGAACCTGCTTCTCCCGGCTGAAGAGCATCAGATCCCGAGGATCCACTGTGCTCACCGGGAACCCGGCTGCGATGAGCACGTCCCGGTCGATGCGGTGCAGCCCGTCCTTCACCACCTCGAAGCGCCAATACTGCCGGTCATGGTCGATCCATTCGTTGCCATACGACAACTGTGCGACCGCATTGGTCACGTTCAGGAACACCAGGACCGCGAATAAGGCTCTTGTCATGCAGCGGTCTTCTTGAAGAGGTCGAACTTGATGGAGAAGATGTTGGAGTAAAGCGCCACGCTGTTATCACCGATATCCGTGAGGGCATAGTCCAGCGAGAAGCTCTTGATCTTCAGGCCCAGTCCGATGTTGGGTTGGATGGACAGTTCCCGCTGGTCGGCGATATCCGTGACGTACTGGATGTTGGAGATCCCCGTCCGGATGTACACGATGCCCGCATAGCCCAGCTCGAAACCCAGGCGCGGATCGCTGCTGATCGCATCACTTTGGATGAGCGTGTTCCGCTGCCCATCAAAGGTGTTCTCCAGCTCAACGGCAGCGATGAGATCGAACTTCGACCCGAACTTGAACTGGTGTGCCGCGCCCAGCATCAGGCGGGGCAGGGTCACCTCCACGCTGTTCACCGGAATGTCGTTGCCGGTCTGGCTGAAGACATCGATGGTGCGCTGGTCCAGCGTGTAGCTCCACGCATTGAAGGTGCCGGTCACGTCACGGGCCACGGCCGAGAACCGCCAGCGGTTCCGTTCATATTGCGCTCCGGCGTCGAGCCCGAAACCCCAGGCCTTGCCAAACTCCCCCACCCGGCGGTAGATCACCTTGGCACTGCCTCCCAGGCGCAGGCCGGGCACGCTCAACTTGCGGGCGTAACTAATGATGAAAGCATGGTCCGCCGAACTGAAGGACGTGATCCGGTCGTAATCGATGTTGCCCGAGGGATCGATCAGGTCGATGGTGTTCGGGATGTTGTCGATGCCGAAGCGGACGAAGGTGAAGCTGATGGCGCTGAGCGAATCGATGGGCTTGGCGATGCCGATGTGGTCGTACTTGGCGATGCCCGCGAAGTACTCGCTGTGCATGGCCCCCACCTGCAGGTCGCCCTTCACGCCCAGCAGGCCCGCCGGGTTCCAATAGCCACTGGTCACGTCGTTCACCACGCTGGTGTAGGCGCTGCCCATGCCTAGGGCGCGGGCGCCCACGCCGATGGCGAGGAACTCGTTGCTGTACTTGGGTGCATCCTGCGCGATGGCGCCCGAAGCTCCCCAAACGGCCAGCGAAACGGCCACCATGCTGCGCATACCCTTCATGCTCCCGATCTTCATTCCGATGATGTATTGACGCAGCTACTAACTCTTGGTGGCCTCTGATATTGCCCCGAATTTATCCCAACTTCGGCCCCACAACACGCACTCGCCTCCAGAAGGTGCTCCATGATGGCACGCCTACCGCGCATTCCGGACCAGCTCACGACCGCGAACCTAGCGTGCGGCATGGGTTCCATCCTGTTAGCCTCCCAAGGACAGTTAACATGGGCGTGTTGGCTTGTGTTCATCGGAGCCTTCTTCGATGTGCTGGACGGCCTGGCGGCCCGGGCACTGGGCGGCGGCTCACCCTTGGGAGCCCAGCTGGACAGTCTGGCGGATATGGTGACGTTCGGGGTGGCGCCGGCGTTCATTGTTTTCCTGACAAGCGGCACCATGATCGAGCTTGATCTGCCTGGACCTTTGGGGCTGCCGTACTCAACTGCGGACATCACGATCAAAGCCGCCATTCTCCTTCTGGTCGTGGCTTCGTGCTGGCGATTGGCGAAATTCAATCTCGACACCCGGCAAACCAGCGGATTCCTTGGGTTGCCCACCCCCGCTAACGGTCTTTTCTGGGCGTCGATGGTCCTGGTCAGCTTGAACGTGGCCGTGCATCCGGGTCCCGGTTCCGACGTGCTCGCCGGTCTGGTGGTCAGCCTGCTGAGGTCCTCCACCGCATTGCTCATCGTCTGCGTGGGAATGGCCGCGCTCATGCTCTCCGAGCTCCCCCTCCCCGGCTTGAAGTTCAAGCACTTCCGTTGGCAGGGAAACCAGGTGGTCTACCTGCTGGCGGGGCTCGGCGCCGTGCTGGTGGTGGGGTACGGGATCCTGGCCGTGCCGCTGATCATGGTCCTGTACATCCTCAGCCCATTGTGGAGGCGGGTGTTCGGCAAGGCGGGTTATTGAACCAGTTGGACGGGCATGGGTGGCATCGTATCGATCGACCCAGTGGGTCGACGCTACGGGAGCCACGACAACGATCCCGTTCCCATCTTTGCACCCATGAAGAACTTCCGCGCCTCCATCGATGTGATGCCACACGACAATCTGCTGGATCCGCAAGGCAAGGCTGTGACCGGTGCGATGGGCAACCTGGGCCTGCCCGAGATCAGCGGCGTGCGCATCGGCAAACACATCACCCTGCACGTGGAGGCCGCCGACAAGAAAGGCGCCGAGGCCAAGGTGGACGAGGCCTGTAAGAAACTGCTGGCCAACCAGATCATGGAGAAGTACAGCTTCTCGATCGAAGAACTGGCATAACAGTTACCGCGAAGGGTGCCCATGGCACCCATGGCGTCGCCCGAGGCCTCGGGCCCATTGGGTCGACCATTCCAAGCAGTTCCATGGGTCTGACCCGAGGATCGATGTGATCGGCCTAAACGGTCTTCTTTCGCAACTCGAAGTTCTTCCCCAGATAGACACGCCGCACCGTCTCATCCGCGGCCAGTTCCTCGGCCGTCCCTTGCTTCAGGATCTTGCCCTCGAAGAGCAGGTAGGCGCGGTCGGTGATGCTCAGGGTCTCCTGCACGTTGTGGTCGGTGATCAGGATGCCGATGTTCTTCTCCTTCAGTTTGGCGACGATCGCCTGGATGTCCTCCACGGCGATGGGGTCCACACCAGCAAAGGGCTCATCGAGCAGGATGAACCGGGGTTCGGTGGCCAGCGCTCGGGCGATCTCCGTCCTCCGCCGTTCGCCGCCGCTGAGCACATCGCCCATGTTCTTGCGCACATGCTGCAGGCTGAACTCATTGAGCAGTTCCTCCAGCTTGGCCGCCTGCTCCGCCTTGCTCTTGCCCGTCATTTCCAGGATGGCCCGGATGTTATCCTCCACGCTCAGCTTGCGGAACACGCTGGCCTCCTGAGGCAGGTAGCCGATCCCTTTCTGTGCCCGTCGGTACATGGCGAGGTCCGTGATGTCCTCGTCGTCCAACAGGACCTTGCCCTCATTGGGCTTCACCAGGCCCACGATCATGTAGAAGCTCGTGGTCTTGCCGGCACCATTGGGTCCCAGCAGACCCACGATCTCGCCCTGGTCCACGTGCACGCTCACGCCGTTCACTACCGTGCGGCGCTTGTAGTGTTTGAAGATATTGACAGCCTTGAGCACGTGATCAGAAGGTGATGTTAAGCTTTAGACGGAGGGACCAGGGCCTGGCGTTGGGGAGGTCCAGATAGGTCAGGCGTCGCACGGCGTCCACGCGCATAACCTTGAAGATGTTCTCCACCCCCAGCGAAGCCTCCATGAAGGGGCCGCTGTTAAGGTCGTTCATGAAGGGCAGCAGCTCCATCTCCTCGCGTTGCTTGGGATCCAGATCACCGATGGCCGCCTTGAACCCCACCACTTCCCGCCATTTCAGGCGTCGGAAAAGGGGTACCCGGTTGAAGAAGAGCCCGTCGAAATGCTGCTCCAGGAACATGGTGGCGCCGCGGTCGTTGATGAACTCAAAGAAGTTCATGGAGTTAAAGGCGATATCATCCAGGTAGAAGGTCTCGTTGCCGGCATTGATGATCAACAGCGGATAGGGAAGCGTGCCCCAGACCTTGCCCCCGGTGAGCGTGTAACGCAGGAAGCCCAGGGCACCCAAGGGAATGCGTTGCTGGACACGGAGGATGAGCTTCGTGTAGTCATAGTCGCCGTTCAGGATATCCTTGAAACCGTGTACCAGATGGGCCTGCAGCACGGGATACGGCGTGCCCACGCTCACCCGGGAGAAATCACCGCTGACGTATTTCTCCTTGTAGGCGAAATAGGTGTTGAGCGCCAGCTCCGTAGTGGTGATGCTGTTGATGATCTCGGGCTCCTGGGCGTCGCTCACACTGACGTAGGCCAGACTTCCCCGCGGGAACATGGTGCGGTGCCGGAAGGCCACCGTATTGCTGAAGCCCATGAACCACTCGCGCTCGACGTAGGCATGGTAGTCGTCCACCAGGGTGAGCTTATCGTTGGGCAGTCTCCTGAACAGGGAGGACAGGATGTTGTCCTCCCGGAAGGCCCCCACGCTCTGGCCCAACTGCTCGATGTCATGCCGGTAATACGCGCCCACGATCACCCGCGGCGCTTTGGAGACCAAGGCCTTCCCTCCGAAACCATACTTCAGTTCCTGGTCCTTCGTACCATAGGCCAGGTAGCCCTCCAGCTCCACGCGCCGGCTCCACTGGCTGCTGGTACGCGCACCCATTCGAAAACGATTGCCCTCCACCGCATTGAAGCTGTAGGTGGTGAAGTAGGGACCGAGCTCGATGTTCCCCATCGGATAGTAGCCGGTCACCACGGTCTGCACGATATCGATGTAGGTCCGGAACCGTGGGATGGACTTCATGGTATCCACCATGTGGTAGATAGCGGCCTCCTTTTCCGTGAGCGGCACGTGCCTGTTCTGTTCCCAGTAGCCGTCCTGCTCGCTGAGCGGGTCCACGGCCATCACCACCTGCTCCGCCCCTGCGTAGAACTCCTCCTCCCGAGGTCGGTTCACCAGGAAATCGCGGTAGCTGGCCGTACGGCGACCGTACAGACCCTGCACGGGGTTCTTGTTGGGCTTGCCGGTGTCGCGGATCACGTTCAGGTCGGCGACCAGCTCGTCCCGGGTCAGCATCCACACCTCGTTCTGCACCTGGTCGTACTCCTGCCGCACCCAGAAGCCCTGCACGAAGTTGAGGTTCGCCCCTTCGGGGATACCGGCCTCGATCCGGCGCACGGCATAGGTGGTATCATTGATCCACATCTCGCCCTGGAATGCCAGTTCCTGGGGGCGTTTGGGCTTGAACTCAAGCTTGTAGCACCAGTACTTTCCCACGAAGGCGCTGTCGGTGAGGAAGTACTCGTAGAAACCCTTGCCACCATCAGCAATGGGGCTGATGAAGTTCCGACCGAAGATCACCAGGTAATTGTCGTAGATGTTGATGTTCTGGTACATGTCGCCCATGAACTGCGACACGCTTTCGTTCTCAATACCGCTCACCTTCGTCCCCTTGATCACCTCCCGCTGGGTCTTGGGTCGCTGGCGGAAGAAGACCTCCGAAAGGGTCTCGGTCATGAAGATCGGCAGGTAGGGTTTGGTGCCACTGCTGTCGATGTTGTCGAAGATGAAGGCAAAGGGTTTGAAGAGCTTCTTCTGCGTGAACTCCTCGGTGATGTTGTTCAGGTCGAACTCGATCTTGTTGTAGGCCTGGTATTCGTAGGCCTCCAGCTTCTCACGGTTGTTGGCGGGCTTGTGCTGCACCACGCGGCGCAGGATGGTGAAGGCAGGGTTCTCATCGGGCGGGCGGATCACCACCTCGGCCAGTTGCACCTTGTTCGGCTCCAGAGTGATGTCCAGCACCTGTGCGCGGTCCTTGCGCACGGACAGGGTGCGGGAGATGTAGCCCACGGAAGATACCCTTAGCGAATCGGTGGCGTAATACGTGTCAATGGCGTAGTTGCCCTCGATATCCGTGGTGGTGCCTATGCGGCTGTCCACGAAGGCGATGTTCACGAAGGGGAGCGTTTCGCCGGTGGACGCATCGGTGACCTTGCCGCTGACCCGCGTGGTCTGGGCATGTCCCCACCCTGCGGCGGTGGTCGCGACCCCCAGCAGCACGGATCTCATCCAGAGGCCTTTCCCGGACATCATACAGGCTGGCGCGTGAGCGTTGAAGTGCCTGCCTGTCGACCCTTGATCATCTGCCGTTCCACCCTGGCCGATAGCAGGATGCTGAACTCATAGAGCAGCATCAGCGGCCCGGAAACGATCAGCTGGCTCACCACATCGGGTGGTGTGAGTATGGCCGCCGCGATCAGGATCGCCACGAAGGCGTGTTTGCGGTAGGTGCGCAGGAATGCAGGACCCACCAGTCCGGCCTTGGTCAGGAACAGGATCACCAAGGGCATCTCGAACAGGATGCCTGTCCACAGGGTCACAGAGGTGATCATGGCCACGTAGCTGTCCAAGGCAACGGCGTTCGCCACTGAGCCGCTGACCTGGTAACTGCCGAAGAACTGGATGCTCAAGGGGGCCAGCAGATAATAGCCGAAGGCCACGCCCAGCAGGAAAAGGATCGTCGCAAAGACCACCACACCGCGAAGGGAGCGTTGTTCGGTGGGGTGCAGCCCCGGGCTGATGAAGCGCCAGAACTCCCAAAGGACGTAAGGAAAGGCGAGGATGAAGCCGGCCACGAACGAGACCATGAGGTGGGTGAAGAACTGGCCGCTCATGCTGATGTTCTGGAGCGTGAAGTTCAGGTCACCGATGCACAGGGCCTCGCCCATGCCCAGTGCCTGTCCAAGCGCACAGAACAGGCGATAGGTGATGAACCCGCCGTGCTTGGGGGCCAGGATGATCTGGTCGAACACGAAGTCCTTGGCCATGAACGCCGCCAACATGGCCACCACAATGGCGATGGCCGAGCGCACGAGCGTCCACCGGAGTTCCTCCAGGTGCTCTAGAAAGGTCATTTCCTGGCCGGGCTGTTGCGCTGCCAATAGGTTCGGGGCTAAGGGAACAAAGATAGATGGGGGGCCTACCGGGCCCGTTGTACGGACGGGCAGTTATCAACGATACAGGCCAGAAATGGGGGCTGCATCGGGCTGTTCGACCTTGGACTGAATTAGCCGTCCCCAATTCATCGCGTTGCCGTACATTTAAGCGTTCAAATCTCCGGCATCTGCTCCTGCCGTTACCCCGCAATGATCCACGTCGACCTCACCCCACGAGAAGCCCTCGAACAGTTCTTCGGATTCAGCAAATTCAAAGGCGAACAGGAATCCATCATCCAGAGCGTCCTGGATGGCCGCAACACGTTCGTGATCATGCCCACCGGCGGAGGCAAGAGCCTCTGCTACCAGCTTCCCGCGCTGATGATGGAGGGCACCGCGATCGTGGTCAGCCCACTGATCGCACTGATGAAGAACCAGGTGGATTCGCTCCGTGGGTTCAGCGATGTGGAGGGCGTGGCGCACTTCCTCAACAGCTCCCTCACACGGAACGAGACCCTGAAGGTGCGCAAGGACATCACTGAGGGCCGCACCAAGATCCTCTTCGTGGCGCCCGAGTCGCTGACCAAGAAGGAGAACGTCGAGTTCCTCACCGACATCAAGATCAGTTTCTTCGCCATCGACGAAGCGCATTGCATCAGTGAGTGGGGACATGACTTCCGTCCGGAATACCGCCGCCTGCGGACCATCTTCGACGAGATCAAGCGGGTGCCGGTGATCGCGCTCACCGCAACAGCCACTGAGAAGGTGCAGGAGGACATCCTGAAGAACCTCGACATCCCTGACGCCAGGGTATACAAGGACAGCTTCAACCGTCCGAACCTGTACTATGAGATCCGTCCGAAGAAGGACGTGGGCCGGGAGATCATCCGCTTCATCAAGCAGCATGATGGGCGCAGCGGCATCATCTATTGCCTGAGCCGCAAGAAGGTGGAGGAGATGGCCGAGATGCTCAATGTGAACGGCATCAAGGCGCTGCCCTACCACGCCGGCATGGACGCCCACCAACGGGCCAGCCACCAGGACCAGTTCCTGATGGAGGAAGTGGACGTCATCGTGGCGACCATCGCTTTCGGCATGGGGATCGACAAGCCGGATGTCCGCTTCGTGATCCACCACGACATCCCGAAGAGCCTGGAGAGCTATTACCAGGAGACCGGCCGCGCGGGCCGCGATGGCGGGGAAGGCAAGTGCATCGCCTTCTACAGTTACAAGGACATCGAGAAGCTCGAAAAGTTCCTGCAAGGGAAGCCCGTGGCCGAACAGGAGATCGGCAAGCAGTTGCTGGCGGATACCGTGAGCTTCGCCGAGACCAGCATGTGCCGCCGGAAATTCATCCTGCACTACTTCGGGGAGCTCTACGACGACTCGAAATGCCAGGCAGGCTGTGACAACTGCGCCAACCCCAAGGAGCAGTTCGAAGGGAAGGAGGACCTGGTGATGGTGCTGAAGGCGGTGAAGGAGAGCAAGGAGCGCCATCGGGCCAAGTTCATCTGTGACCTGATCACGGGCACCGAGACGAGCGAGATCAAGAACTACAAGGGCGACAAGCTGAATATCTACGGCGAAGGCTCCGACAAGGACCTTCACCATTGGATGGCCGTCGTGCGCCAGGCCAACGTGGGGGGCTACCTGCACAAGGACATCGAGTCCTACGGCAACCTGAGCCTGACCGAGGCCGGCAAGAAATTCCTCGCCAAACCCGTATCCATCAAGTTCGTGAAGGAGCGGGACTACAGCGACTACGAGGGCGCGGACGACGAGCCCATCGCGCGGCCCGGTGCGGCGGCCGATGAGAAGCTCATGGCGATGCTGAAGGACCTGCGCCGCAGCGAGGCCCAGAAGCGGAAGCTGCAGCCCTGGGTGCTCTTCGGTGATCCCTCCCTGGAGGAGATGACCATGCGCTACCCGGTCACCATCGAGGAGCTCACCCAGGTAAGCGGCGTTGGGCCCGGCAAGGCACAGAAATTCGGCAAGCCATTCGTCGACCTCATCGCCCGGTATGTGGAGGAGAACGACATCGAGCGCGCCGAGGAGGTCACCGTGCGTTCCGTGGTGAACAAGAGCGGCAACAAGGTGCACATCATCCAGAACATCGATAAGCGACTGCCCCTGGATGCCATCGCCAAGGCGCGCAACCTCACCATGGATGCGCTGCTGATCGAGCTCGAGAGCATCGTGCAGAGCGGCACCAAGCTGGACATCAATTACCACCTGAACGACGTGTTCGAACCAGAGACCCTGGAAGAGATCATGGACTACTTCAAGGATGCAGAGACCGATGACATCGAGACGGCACGCCAGGAGTTCGACGGGGACTACAGCGAGGAGGAACTGCGCATGGTGCGGCTGAAGTTCATGAGCGAAGTGGCGAATTGAACTCAAGGAGCAGGCGCAGGCGCAAGACGGATCATTGCCCCTGCACTTGCCCCTGCTTCTTTCAAAACTCCATCGGACGTTGATCCAACTCCACCATGTCCCCCAACGACCTCACCCTCGTCGCCAAGCACGTGATGAAGCTGCTGGTGGAGCGGCGCTACGATGAACTGGAACAGGCGACCGGTGGTGTGCGCCTTTCCGCCGATGCCATGATGGACGCCGTGGAGGACATCGGTGCTGTGTTGGTGATGCCACCACCCACCGTGTGGAACAACCTGCAGGTCACAGCGGTGCGCAACTGGCCGGGTGCGTTCTCCGTGCATGTGGACCTATACACCGCCCAAGGCCGCTCCACGCATGTGGTGGAGATGACCGTTCACGAGAAGAGCGGGAGGCCGGTGATCGAGGTGGATGACATCGTGCAGCGGTGATCGGTGATCCAAGCATGGCCTGGACGATGGTCATTCCTGCGCGCTGATGTCCTAGGGAACAAGCCAATAGTGCATTCGGCCCTTCTGCTCGCCTGCATACGTCAGGAAGAGATCGATAAGCTGCACGTAGTCGGTCTCATCCACGCCAACGTAAGCGTTGAAGTAGAGACTTCGGGATCGAACGAAGTCAAAGTCCAGTGCATACAGGCCTGCACGCTCAAGGAATTCGGCATCCAGGCTATCCGCGAAGGAGGCCTTGGTCAGTACAGTGTCCAACACGACGCCGCCGGGGCCCGTAAGTAGGACATGAAATGCACGGTCGTGGTTGAACCCACCTTGGCCCGTTCCGATGATGCGTAGAAGATGCCGCTCGTTGAAGAGGCTCAATGCGATTTCGGTGAGGATGGTATCCGCTGCCAAAGTGCTGGCGATCTCCTCCAACTCAGGTGAAGGCCACGATCCGCTGGTGTCCGTCGCAGTTGGATCCGCATCGGGGACCGAACCGGGCGCGCCACATCCTACCGCACACACCGCCACCATCATGACGAGCCACTGCACAATGCCACGGAAGACGCGCATCGAACCGACCACATTCAGCCTCATTGCAACTCGCTCAGCGCCCCCGCCACCATCATCCCCGCCCCGATCGCCATGGCATCCTCGTCCACATCGAATTCGGCGCGGTGAAGTCCGCTGGTGGTGCCGGGTTTTGCCGGGTTCCCCGTTCCCAGTCGGAAGAAACATCCGGGCATCACATGCGTGTAGTACGCGAAGTCCTCGGCACCCATGCGGATGTCCATGTCCACCACGTTCCCGGCGCCCACGAAGTCCACTGCGACTGAACGGATGCGGGCGTTCAGCTCCGGATCGTTCTTCACCACGGGAGAGCCTTTCACCAGCCGGAAGTCCACGTCGCCGCCCATGCTTCGCGCCAGATCCATGGCCATCCGTGGCAGTAGCTCATGCAGCTCTGCGCGCCACGGTTCATCGAAGGTGCGGAGCGTTCCTTCCAGTGTGACCGTATCGGGGATGATGTTGGTCGCACCGTTGGCGATCACCTTTCCGAAGGACAGGACCATGGGCTGGCCGGGCTTGTTGCGTCGGCTCACCACCTGTTGCAAGGCGGTGAGGAGGTGCGCCGCGATCAGCACCGGATCGATGCAGAGATGGGGTGATCCAGCATGGCCACCCTTGCCCTTCACCGTGAGGTAAAGCTCATCCGCAGCGGCCATGAACGCACCACTGCGGAAGCCGAGTTTGCCCACCGGCAGTTCGGGGGTAACGTGCTGCCCTAGGATCCCGGAGGGCTTCGGATCGTTGAACACATCCTCCTTCACCAGCAGGGATGCGCCACCGGGCTCCTTCTCCTCGCCAGGTTGGAAGACCAGCATCACCGCGCCTGACCATTCCTTGCGCAGGCGGTGAAGGGCGATGCCCGCGGCGAGCACCATGCTGGTATGCACATCATGCCCGCAGGCATGCATCACACCGGGCACCGTGGAACAGTAATCCGGTTTGCCCACCTCCTGGATCGGCAGAGCGTCCAGGTCGGCACGCAGGGCGATGCAACGGTCCGAGGGTCCGGCTTCACCCCGCACCACCGCGATGATGCCGGTGCCCGGAGACTCCGGTGTCAACTTACCGACACCAGCACGCGTCCCGATGCCTTCGGCGCTCAACACCGCCTGGACGTAAGCGGCTGTCAAGTGCTCCTGGAACGATAGTTCGGGATGTCGATGCAGGTGCCTGCGCCACCCGAACATGGCAGGCTGGAGCAACGCTAGTTCGTGCTTAATGCGGTCGATCACTTGTTCAGAAGGAGCTTGATGGAAGCGAGCAGTAGGATGACCCCGAAGACCTTGCGCAGTTGATCGGCAGGCAGGGCCAATGCCCACTTGCCGCCGAAGTAGCCACCCACTACGAAGGCCGCAGCGATCACGCCCACCACCTTGGGATCGATATGACCGGCCTTGTAATAGTCCCGTGCCGCCAGGAATACCACCGGCAGCATCAGCACGGCCAGGCTGGTGCCCTGTGCCTGGTGCTGCGAATAGCTCAGGAGCCACACCAGTGCGGGCACCATGAGCAATCCACCACCGATGCCGACCAGGCCGCTGAGCATCCCGGCCACCAGACCGATGACCACGAGGAGCAGGATGGTCTGGGTGTCGAAGGTCATCAGATATCAAGGCTGAGCGAGAAATGGAACACGCTGGGCTGGATCACCCCGTCATCGATCCCCCATCCCCAATCGCCGCGCACGAAGTAGCCGAGCAGCCGGGTGCGCAGCCCGAAGCCATAACTGGCGATGATGGGTTCGCGCTGGCTGTCGATGGTGATGGTCAGCGGGTTCCGGACGACCGTCACCTGGTTGAAGGTGTTGTCCTCCGAATAGGGGTCGGAACCGGTCCAAGCGGCACCGACGTCACCGAAGGCGCAGACCTGCAGGTGGTTGAAGAAATCGGAACGCACCGGACGGTTCACGAGGTAACGAACGATGGGCAGGCGCAGTTCGGTATTGAACACGGCGAAACTGGAGCCATTGCGCGCGTTGAAGAAGAAGCCGCGCATGGGCACCGCCATCGTTTGGAAGTAGTAGTTCTGGTTGAAGTCGATGGGAATGCTCGGGTCCACCTTGGCCCACAACCAGTTGTCAACGCCACCCAGGAAGTTGATGACCTTGCGGCTTCCGAAGGAACTGCTGCCCGCGAAGCGGGTCACCCAGATCAATTCGCGGTGCACTTTCAGTGAGTGGCGAAGGTCCATCCCCACCACCTGCATGTCACCGTTCTCGGTCGGTTGCTGGTAATATTCAGCGAAGAACTTCAGCTTCCAGCCCGTCCACAGGTTCAGCCCCCGGGGTATGGAGCTGTCGTACACGTATTCCAACTTCCCGCCGACCATGTGGTCGTTGAAGTTCGGCGTGCGCAGGCTCAAGGGGTCGATGCTCTGCTGCACATAGCGGTCATTGCGGTACATCGCCGAAGCCCGCAGGCTGGCGAGTTCACTGAATGGCCAGCTCACCTGGAAGCGCACGTTGTGGGTGTGGGACTTGATCACACCAAAGAGCCCCACGCTCTGGATGGCCTGCCGCTGGAAGGAGATCCGCTTGTCCAAACGGCTCTTCAGGTTCTCGTAGGCCAGCAGGTAGTCGTTGTTGTTCAGGTCCAGCGCAAAGCGGAAACCGCCCAGGATGCGATGGTCCTCGAACAGATCGCTGGCCCCCATGCGGGTGAGTCCGCTCAGGCCGGGGTTCAATTCGCCGGGTCCGGTGAAGGGCTGATAGAACTGGTTGCTATAGCTGTTGTCCACCTGGGTCACCACCTCGTCGATGGTGAAGTTGACGTTGTAGTTGCGCTGGTCCGGGAAGCGGAACACGCTTACGGCCGTGGTGTCACTGGCCTTCGCCACCGGGGCGGCCACTTTCGGCTTGCGCGGGTCCGGTGCGCGCACGGCACCATTGGCCTCATCCATGAACGTGTAGTTCCGGATATCCACCGCGTCGGCTCCGGTGGGTCTGGGCACCTGGGGGTCCACCTTCACCACCGGGCTCAATTCACCGTTGCCATTGCCAGGATCGGCACCCGGGACGCCGGTCCCGGAAGGACCTACCGGACCATTCCCGGCCATACGCCCATCAGACGTGCGTCCGGAACGGAACTCGTAACGCCCATCCACCAGCTGCAGTTGCGTGAACCGCCCCCGGCGTGCATTCACGTGCTGTTCCAGGATCGAGCGCTGGAGGTCCGTGGAGCGTTCCTCCACCGTGTAGTAGCGGTAGTGCACCGTGGTATCGATGTGGCTCACGGCACTGTCATAGCGTACCATGAAGCGGTTCAGCAGACCGTCCACATCACTCAGGAAGGTGTAGTTCACGCTGTCGAAGCGAGAGGGCTGGACCTCGTTCACGCCGGGGGTATTGGTGAGCCGGGTCAGCAGGCGCGAACGCGTGGCCACATCGAGCAGGTAGATGTCCTTGGTGCCGTTCACCAAAGCCACGTCGGCATTGGTCCGGAGCGTATCGTCCGGCCGGTCACTGCTGAAGATGATGTGCTTGTCCTCGTCCACGAAGCGGGGGTCCAGGTCATCGAACTGATCGTCGGTGAGCTGCTCCTGGCGGTTGCCGATCATGTAGTAGAGGTACAGGTCCGTGCGCCCCTCGCGGATGCCGCTGAACACCATGTTCCGGCCATCGGCGGAGTAGTCCATCGAGAGGATCTTCTCCAGCTGGAACACGTCCTTCTCGGAGGTCTTGCCATCATCCAGCGTGTAGGTGCGCAGCACGAGCTCGCCCTTCCGTTCCACCGCGTAGCTCAGGGCCTGCCCCGAGGGATGCCAGGCGAGCACCGGATAGCTCCGGTCCACGATGCGGTCCAGCTTCTTTTCGCCCTTCACGATGCGCCGCAACTTACCCGTGCCCACCTCATAGACCCACACCTTGTACTGGCCCAGCTCATTGCTCACCCAGGCCATGTGGCGCCCATCGGGGCTTTCCTTGAACTGGCTGTAGCTACGCTGTTTCCGGGTGCGGATGGGAAGCGGTTCCTGGGTGATCCGCTGGCGCGATCGGTCCTCTTCGGTGAATTTGCCCCGGTAATGGTCCAGGCATTCCTGCGACAAGGTCTTCAACGAGACCCCGAGCACATAGAGGAAACCGCTCTCCGCGTTGCGGCTCACGCGGGTCATGTACATGATGTTGGGCAGCACGGCCGGCCCGTACACATCGGCCACGTACTTCCAGATGGCATGCCCCATGAAGCGGGCATCCTCACCGGAAAGCCGGTTCAGCTTGGCATAGCGACCGCTGAGCACACCATCCCGCACGCGGTTGTTCAACTCGGCGTCCCAGGGACGGGAATGGTAGGAGATGATGCCCTCCGTGAACCAGGTGGGCAGGCTCATGAAGGTGGAATTCTTGAGCATTTCGCGCCAGTTGCCCCCGAACATCATCTGGTCGATGATCACGTGCGCGATGCCCGAGCGGATCTGCCGCTCCAGAAGCATGTGATCCCCTTCGAAATAGACGAAGATCTTCGTGCCCACGATCCGGGTGAGGCCACCGATGTTGTTATCACCCTGCATGCCGGCGAGGCCGATGTTGCTCTGCCGGAAATCGGTGAGCGAGTTGTAGACGATGAACTGCAGGCGCTCGTCCAGCGCATAGTCCATGTCCTTCTCCAACTCCTTGAGGTGGCGGGTGGCGGCCTGCGCGGTGTACTTCGCCAGGTCCCGGCCTTCCTTATAGAAGAACACCTCCATGTCCTGGAAGCGGTATTGCTGCCACAGGAAGTCCTGGTACTGCACCCGGTTCTTGCCATACTCCTGCTGCGACCCGGAATAGAACTGCCCATGGCCCATCACCGCCACAAGGGCCAGTATGACCGCGGGCAAGAGGCGGCTGAGGGAAACGGTCGAACGAGGGTGCACGTGCTGAAGATAGCTACTTTCGGAGCCTTGCCCGAAGGCAATTCCCTGCGAATTTCGGGCTTTTCCTGCCATGCTAAGCGTTGCCAAGTTCACCTTCAACCCGTTCCAGGAGAACACCTATGTCATCCACAATGGTTCGCAGGCCATTTTGATCGACCCGGGATGCTGGAACGCGACGGAGGAACATGAGCTGGAGTCCTATCTGGCGGACAACGCACTGACACCCGTACATCTTGTGCTCACCCACGCCCACATCGACCATGTGTTCGGTTGCGCCTGGGCGAATTCGCGCTATGGCCTTACACCCGATCTGCATCCCGCGGATCACGAGCTCTACGCCGGGGCTCCACAGGTGGCCCGGATGTACGGCCTGCCCTTCGAGGAAGGCCCTCCCCGAGGCCGGGCCTTGGTGCCGGGCGAGACCATCACCCTGGGAAGCGACACCCTCAAGGTGCTGTTCGTCCCCGGACATGCACCGGGCCACGTAGCGCTGTTCTGCGAGGCACAGCACTTCGTCATCGCCGGCGACGTGCTGTTCATGAACAGCATCGGCCGGACGGACCTGCCCGGTGGCGATATGGACACCCTGCTCCGGAGCATCCAGGAACAGCTGTTCCCCTTGGGTGATGATGTGGTGGTCTATTCCGGCCACGGACCGGAGACGACCATCGGCCGGGAGAAGCGGAGCAATCCGTTCTTGAAGTAGTTGGGCAGATCGGGAGCTGGGGGTTCGAGCGTTGAAGGTTGTTCCAAGTCCCAACTCCTGCCAACTGCCAACAGGCAACTCCCCCTATGGATGATACCCGTCCTGCCGGTACTGCTTGATATCCCCCTTGTTCCGGATGGGCGGTGGGCAATCAAAGCCGTTGCGGGCGCGCAGGAAGAGAAACCGTACGGTGAGGATGAGGGGGCGGTATCGGCTGCTGAACCACTGGAGCTGGCCGAAACCCTCGTCCTGGGGTGTGATGCTGAAGATCGGGCTCTCCAACGTGGGGATCATGATCAGGGTGCCGGTGAGCTTGAAGCCGTAGCCCACCTTGAAGTGTGCCTGGGCGATCAGGTCGGGCGGGAACACGTGCTCGTTCAACAAAGGATCGCCTGTATGCTCCAGATCGTTGCCCAGCCGATGGTCCACGTTGGCGCCGAGGCTAAGCTGCACGAACTGGTGGTCGCCCGTCTGGATGAACTTGTTGGCGTTGATGTTGAAGGTCAACTGGCGTTCCGCGAAGGTGCCCTCACCGGCCAGGGGCGCCAGGCTGTCACCGCGCATCAGGTTGCCCTCAAAGGACTCGCTGCCGCGTAGGTTCTTGTAGGCGAAGCCGGCATCGAAATAGTCCACGACCACCGGGTCGCGGGTATACCAAGTGAGGCCACCCTCCAGATAAAAGCCGATCCTTCCAGCGGGATCATAGGTCGCGCGATAGGACGTGTCCGCATTCCGGAATACCTCCTCTTCACTGTTCTTGATGCGGGTGTGCGTCCAGGTGATCCCCGGCGACACGAACCAGCCGATGCGTTTGGCCTGGCCCTCCAAGGGGATGATGTCCTTCTTCTTACGGCCGTAAAGGCTTTGGGCCTGGACCGATGTCAGGGACAGCACCAATGGAAGAAGGAGGAATGGAACACGTTTCATCGCACCGCAAGTTGGCCAGGGTGGCACTGGTCCAACGCGGGCTGAGGCCGGAACGTATCAACGAAAGCGTGTGTGGATCCAAGGCTGGGCTGGAACGGATCGGATCACCCTTATCGGCGATCGTCATGGTCCGGTCCGGAAGTTGGGCTCAACTTTAGGGCAGTGGAACCCGCAAGGCCTGACGTTCATCGCAACCGTTTCCCCTCACCCAGGGGGTCCGGTCGTCACCGGCATGCCCTGTTACCCCTGTTGTTGCTTGGCTTGTCCCTTTCAGCCTTCTCGCAGGATACCACCACCGTTTATCAGGACATCCAGCGCTATACCGACAGGCACCGCTTCACCCGCTGGGTGCACGGCACCCTCTTCGTCCAGGCCGACCACGACGCGGAAGCACCGGCGCCGGGTACTCCCCCACGGCGCGCCGACCCGCTGTTGCCCTACACCGGTCGTATCGTCCGCTCGGTGGATGTGGAGGTGCTCGACCCCTTCGGCTTCGACCTGATCGACAGCACCGATCGACCTTCGGTGTGGCTGCAGAAAGCAGGCAATTCGTTGCACCGCACCACCCGTCACTACCTGGTACGCGAGTTCGTGCTGGTCAAGAAGAACGAGGCCTTCGACCCCCTGGAGGCTGCGGAGTCCGAACGCCTGCTGCGCGCCTCGCCCATGGTGAACGATGTGCGGATCATCGTTGTCCCTGTGCATGGCGGAACCGACACGGTGGATGTGCGTGTGGTGGTGATGGACAAGTGGAACATCGAAGTATGGGTGGACATCAGCGGGGAATCCGGCCGGACCACCCTGCAGGACCGGAACCTGCTGGGGCTCGGTCAGGAGCTTCGCGTGAGCACCACCACCACCCCGGAACAATTACTGGAACGGCTCGATGCCCGACACTCCGTGTACAACATCCGCGGCACGTACATCAGTTCAGTTCTGACCTACGGCATGGACGAGCTCACCGAGCGTGCGGGCCTTCAGCTCGACCGGCCCTTCTTCTCACCGCTTACGCGCTGGGCAGGCGCGGTCCTGCTGGCAAGGTCCTGGAATATGCTGCCAGTGGTGGATGGCCAGGGCGCGCTCCTGCGGACCGAACAGGTGGACCCCTTGGATATCGACACGTGGCTGGGCCGCAGCTTCCCCTTGGTCCGCGCGAAGACCGTTCCGGCCCGCAGCAGTGCCATCGTGACCGGGTTCCGCTATGGGCAGACCCGCTACACCCAACGGCCGGCCATCGACAGTACGGAACAGCTCAGCCATCCCTCCAGTGACCGCTACCTGCTGAGCGTGGGCCTCAGCGTTCGGCAGTACTACCGCGACCGCTACCTCTACCGCTTCGGTGCCGTGGAAGATGTTCCCGAGGGTCTATTGGCGAAGCTCACCGGCGGCTTTCGCGATCGCGAAGGCGAGCCCTTGCTCGGGTATACGGGCGTCGAGCTCTCCCGAGGCAGACACCACGAACACTTCGGGTACCTGACCACGCTGCTTGCCTTTGGTACGTTCTGGGAAAAGGGCACCTCTGTGGATGCCACAGCGCGTATGGAACTCCGCTATTTCAGCGACCTGTTCCGTCTGGAACGATGGTATCTCCGGCAGTTCGTCACCTTCTCCGCTGCCCATATCGACCGCAAGCAGGGCATCGAACTGCTGGACCTGAACGGCGACCAGCTCTTCGGCTTTCGAAGCACCTTGGTAACGGGCACGCACCGTCAACTGCTGAAGCTCGAGACCGTGGCCTATGCATCCTATCGCCTGCTGGGCTTCCGCTTCGCACCGGTGTTGCTGGCGGGCTTCGGCACCATCGGTGACAGCGCGGACCCGCTCTTCTCGGGCCGCATCCACACCTCACTCGGCATGGGCATCCTCATCCGCAATGAGAACCTCCTGGTGAAGACCTTCGAGTTCTCCCTCAGTTTCTACCCCTACGTTCCCGAGGAGAACGGCTGGGTCCTCGATGTCGGCCGCTTCAACAACTTCACCACTCGCCCCGGCGACTTCGCCTTCACACAGCCGGGGGTGGTGGGGTATTGAGGGGGATAAGGGGAGGCTCTTGGAGGGACCAGATGGATGTGCAATTGGCTCGCAGAGGTAGGCAACTTGCGATGATCTCACACTTGGCAGTCCATGCCTGTCCATCGAAGTTCTGTGCCGATCACCCGCGCTCCAACAACCCCAACGCCACCTTCTCCACCTCCTCGCTTTCCCACTTGTCAGCGATCCCCGGCATGGCCAGCACCTGCTCCATGATGCGGTCGTGGCGCAGGCCTTCGTCCCATGCGGTCTTGTAGCCGATGTCGCTGAACTTCACCTGGCTGTAGAGCGGCAGCCACTTGTCCGGGTGTTTGGCCTGCAGGCGCCCTTCGATCTTCTTGCGCAGGATGAACTGTGGGTCGGCCACCAGGTCACGCATCTCCACGAAGTTGCGGAGCGAGAGGTCCGCGATCGCATCGCCGTTGGGCTTGCGGGCCTTGTTGTAAGCATCGAGCACGGTGCCCCAGTTGTCGTCGCCGTGTTCGTTCAGCAGGTCGTTCAGCACCTTGCAATCCTCGTAGCCCGCGTTCATGCCTTCGCCATAGAAGGGCACGATCGCGTGGGCCGCATCGCCGATCAGCGCCACCTTGTCCTTGTGCGTCCAGGGGCCGCAGCGGATGATGGCGAGGTTGCTCTGCGGGTTGCGGAAGTACTGCTCGGCCAGGTCGGGGATCATGGGGATGGCATCCCCGAAGTGCGCCTCGAAAAAGCGCATCAGGTCCTTCTCGTCCTTAATGGTGTCGAAGGAGAACTCGCCTTCGTGCGGCATGAAGAGGGTTCCGGTGAAGCCGCCGTCCTGGTTGGCCAGGCCCATCATCATGAAGTAGCGGCGCGCCCAAATGTGCAGGCAGTGCGGGTCCATCTGCGGGCTGCCGTCGGCCTTGCTGGGGAAGGCGATCTCCTTGTAGTCGTGCTCGATGAAGCTCTGGCTGAAGTTGAAGCGGCCCTTCATCATCTCCTGGCGCACGGCACTGGGCGCGCCATCGCTGCCGAAGACGACATCCGCGGGAACGGCGACGTTCTCACCGTTCAGTTCGTTGTGGAAACTGCAGGTGCCGGTGTCGAGGTGCACACCGGTGCAGCGGTGTTCGAAATGCAACTTGACGCCGGGCAGCTTCTCCGCCTCGTTGAGCATCACGCGGTTCAGCTCGCCACGGCTCACGCTATGGATGGCGCGCTCGTCGATACTGTACGGCAGGCGGGTCAGTTTGCCATCGCGGTCGTGCGTCATGCGGGCATAAACGGGAACGACGATGCGCTCCACGGCCTCGTGCACACCAGCTGCTTTCAGCGCGGTCCAGCCACGGTGGCTCACCACCAGGTTGATGCTCCGGCCCGCGTACAGGCTCGCCTTGCGGGGATCGGCGCGTCGCTCATAAAGGTTCACCGTATGCCCGCGTTTGGCGAGGAACACGGTGAGCAGGCTGCCGACGAGACCGCCGCCGACGATGGTGATGTTCTTTCCGCTCATGTTGCGAGTTGACGTATTGCGAATTACGCGTTTACCAGCGCGGCTTTCAGGATCTCGCCGAATCGATGCACATCCTCGAAACTATTGTACATCGGGACCGGGGCGACGCGGATCACATTGGGTTCACGCCAGTCGGCGACCACACCACGTTCGGTGAGGCGGTTGAACAGGGCCTTGCCGTGGCCGTGTGCGAGGACACTGAGCTGGCAACCACGCTGGGCGGGATCGTTGGGGGTGATCACTTCGAGATCGGTATCGGTGTCCTTCGCGACCTCCGCGATGATGAACGCCAGGTACCCGGTGAGTTGTTCACTCTTGGCCCGCAGCCGGGCGATCCCTGCGCGATCGAACTGCTCGAGCGCCACGCGGTGCACGGCCATGCTGAACACCGGCGCATTGCTCACCTGCCAGGCCTCAGCCGTGGGCATCGGCCTGAAGGTGCGCTCCATCTTGAAGCGCTCGGCCTTGTCATGCCCCCACCAGCCAGCGAAGAGCGGCAGGTCCTTCCCGAGGTGGCGCTGATGGACGAAGGCACCGGCCACACTGCCCGGACCGCTGTTGAGGTACTTGTAACTGCACCAGCAGGCGAAGTCCATGTTCCAGTCGTGGAGCTTCAGGTGCAGGTTGCCGGCGGCATGCGCGAGATCGAAGCCGACATTCGCCCCCACCCCGTGCGCAGCCTTGGTGATCGCCGCCATGTCGAAGGCCTGGCCCGTGTAGAAGTTCACGCCGCCGAAGCAGACCAGCGCCAGTTCATCGCCCAGCTCGTTGATCTTCGCCACGATATCCTCGGTGCGCAAGGTGTGCTCACCGGCACGGGGCTGCACTTCCACCAGATCGGTCTCCGGATCACCGCCATGGAAGGCGATCTGTGAAGCGAAGGCATACATGTCGCTCGGGAACGGGCGGGTCTCGGTGAGGATCTTCACACGCCTTCCTTGCGGTCGATAGAAAGACACCAACAGGAAATGCAGGTTGCTGGTGAGCTGGTTCATCACCACCACTTCTTCCGGCAGGGCACCCGCCATAAGTGCCGTGCTGGCGGTGAGCTCTTCGTGGTAGCTGTACCACGGATGTTTGGCGAGGAAGTGACCTTCCACACCAAAGCGTGCCCAATCGTCCAGCTCCTGCTGCAATGCAGCGGCAGCGGCCTTGGGCTGCAGTCCGAGGGAGTTGCCGGTGAAGTAGATCACGGGCGCACCGGCATGCTGCGGAAAGTGGAATTCTTCCCGGAACGCGCGCAAGGGATCGGCGACGTCCTGGGCGTGGGCGAAGGCCAGGGTGTTGTGGTAGGTGCTCATGGGCGGCGTCCAAAAGTAGCCGGTCCCGGATCGCCGCACCTGACGATCGTCGATCCGCTCAACGCAGGCCGCCCGCGAATGCGAGCAGGGGCAACAAGGTCAGGGAGCCATCGAGCAGCAGGTCCCAGTACCACCAGGCGCGCAGGGTGTGGGCCCGTGCGATGACGACGCCCGTCCAGACCACGCCCAACGCCGGTAACAGTATGGACAGGTCGATCCGGGTTTCCCGCCAGCCCGCTTCGATCGGATGGTAGCCCGCCACAAGCAGGAGCACAAGCGTCAGCAGCAGGGGAAGGAGAAGCAGGATGGAAAGCACTTGGGCTCCTCGGATCCCCAACACCTGGGGCATGGTGCGCAGGGAGGGCAGGTCATGGGGCAGGTCCCGGATGTCGAAGGTGATGGCGATGGCCGTGAAATAACAGGTCCAGATCGTGGCCACCCACCACACGTCATCGCTGATGTAGGGCACAGCGTTCCGTTCATCCGCACCCGGCAGCAGCACCACGATGCTCGCCCACACGAAGCCGATGATCACCGCCTT
The DNA here is from genome assembly GCA_945872795.1 of Chryseobacterium gleum. GTDB lineage: Bacteria > Bacteroidota > Bacteroidia > Flavobacteriales_F > PHOS-HE28 > PHOS-HE28. Next base: position 85,804 of record CAMCAZ010000002.1, on the reverse strand, counting down.
CAGGAAGGGCGTCCGTCGAAGTCCGGTCGGGCGTCCGCCGGTCATTGCCAGGGGCAGGGTATAGCCGGCGGCCAGCACCATCGGCAGCCAAAGTGCATGGAACACCAAGTGACGCAAAGGCCAGGCGAAGGCCAGCGCCGCCAGCCCCGAGACGATCACCAGGACATGAAGGAGGAGCGCGTTCGATCGGTACCAGCCCATCATCGCGTTGGTAGCAAGGCCGGGCACCCGCATCCGTAGCAGCCGCATGCCACCGTAGGCGCTGAACGTGGCCAGGGCGACCACACCCAACAGCCGGGGATCACTGTGAAAGTGGAACAGGCGGTCGACCCACCACAGTTGTGCGACGGCACCCAGCACCAGCAGCACATGACCATGGACCAGGACACGCAGGACCGGATGCAGGGCAGCATCCTTCATGGCTCCATCAATACCCCTCGAGGTTGGGGTTGATGATGAACTGGCGCACCGCCAGACCCACCGCCACACCGGCAAAGGTGGAGAGCAGACCGCGCACCACGCGCTTCGTCCTGCCCACCCGGGCATAGCCGTAGGCATAATGGTCATTGCCTTCCATCAGGGGGTCGCGGATGGAGCCCGGCGTGACGTTCACGCGCGGCAGCAACATGGCACCGGCATAGATGGGCGGAAGGAAGAAGGCGTTCACCTCCAGGTTCGCGGCGATGGTGGTTCCGGCACCGAACAGGAAACCGCCCACGGTGGTCCAGGTGGGCTTGTATCCATCTCCGGCATCCTGCTGTCCTTTGATGAACCACCGCATTTCGTCCACGGTGAGGTCGTTGCCAAAAATGGTGTCGTAGAAGTACCAGATCCGCTCGCGCCCCAGGCTGTCGGTCACGCTGAACACATCGCTGGTGGGCTCCTGGCGTTCGCGGGCCTGGCCCCGCTTGCCGAATTCCAGGTAGCGCACCTCCAGGCTGCTTTGGCCCAGCACGTCCGCCTTGATCACCGTGCCGTTCATCAGCAGGATGCTATCCTGGGCATGGCCATCGCTGGAAAGGACGGCAAGGAACAGGCATAAGAGGAGGATGCGCATGGAGCGGCCAAATATAGACCTTGCCGAACAGGCCTGAGGTCGGGTTGTTGAGGTTGACGGACGACAGGTGCGCCGTTCGCCCACCCTGTATATTTGTCGCCGTTCCTCGACCCCTACCCCACCCATGAACTTCGTGACCTACCAGGAGCGTCACATCGGCCCCGATGCCGTTGCGACGGAAGAGATGCTTCGTGCCATCGGCGTCAGCTCGCTCGATGAGCTGATCAGGCGCACCGTGCCCCAAGGCATCCGTTCACCGAAAGCCCTGGACGTGGGACCCGCGCTGACCGAGCGCGAGCACCTTGATAACATGAAGGCCCTGGGCGCGAAGAACAAGGTGTTCCGCAGTTACATCGGCCTGGGCTTCAGCGGCACCGTGCTGCCTCCCGCCATCCAGCGCAACGTGTTCGAGAACCCCGGATGGTACACGGCCTACACACCGTACCAAGCGGAGATCGCGCAAGGCCGCTTGGAGGCCCTGCTGAACTACCAGACGATGGTGAGCGAGCTCACCGGCCTGCCCATCGCCAATGCATCGCTGCTCGATGAGGCCACCGCCATCGCCGAGGCCATGCACATGCTCTACGCCGCGCGCCCCAAGGAACTGGCGAACGCTCACAAGTTCTTCGCTGACAAGGGCCTGTATCCGCAGAACATCGATGTGCTCCGCACGCGCTGTGCACCCATCGGTGTGGAACTGGTGATCGGTGATGCCAAGGACTTCACCCCCGACGGCAGCTACTTCGCCGTGGCGCTGCAGTATCCCGCCGCCGATGGCAGCGTAGGCGATCACCGTGCATTGGTCAGCAAGGCCAAGGCGGCCGGTGTCCGGGTGGCCGTGTGTGCGGACATCCTTTCGTTGGTGTTGTTGACGCCTCCGGGCGAATGGGGCGCCGATGTCTGCGTGGGCAACAGCCAGCGCTTCGGTGTTCCCATGGGCTACGGTGGGCCTCACGCCGCGTTCTTCGCCACCACGGAGGAGTACAAGCGCCTGATCCCGGGCCGCATCATCGGGGTGAGCCAGGACCGTCGTGGTCGCCGCGGGTTGCGCATGGCGCTCCAGACCCGCGAACAGCACATCCGTCGCGACAAGGCCACCAGCAACATCTGCACGGCACAGGCCCTGCTCGCCGTGATGGCCGGCATGTATGCCGTGTACCATGGCCCCAGCGGACTGAAGCGCATCGCCGGGAACGTGCACGCCCACACGCGTCATCTGGCCGAAGCCGCCAGGGGACTGGGTTATGGCCTCGTCAATGCGAGTTTCTTCGACACCATCACCCTGACGCTCCCTGCTGGGATCAAGACGGAGCAGGTGAAGAAGGCCGCCGAGGCACGCAGCATCAACTTCCGCTACGAAGGCGATCGCGTCAGCATCGCCTTTGATGAGACCGTGCGTCCCAGCGATGTGAACGAGACCGTGGCGGCCCTGGCGGAAGCCTGTGGCGCCAAGGCTCCGGCGGTCCCGGGCAACGGTTCCACCATGGCGGTGCCGGCCGACCTGCAGCGCACAAGCGCGGTACTGACACATCCGGTGTTCAACACCCACCACACCGAACTCGAGCTCCAGCGCTACATCAAGAAGTTGGAGAACAAGGACTTCAGCATGATGCACGGCATGATCCCCCTGGGCTCATGCACGATGAAACTGAACGCCGCCAGCACGCTGATGCCGTTGAGCTGGCCCGAGTGGGGCGGCCTGCATCCCTTCGCTCCGGTGGACCAGACGCAGGGCTACCAGGAGGTCTTCGCCGAACTGAGCGATGCACTGGCAAAGGCCACGGGTTTCACGGCCGTGAGCCTGCAGCCCAACAGCGGCGCGCAGGGCGAATACGCCGGCCTGCTGGTGATCCGTGCCTACCATGCGGCGCGCGGCGACCATCACCGCAACATCGCCCTCATCCCCAGTAGCGCCCACGGAACAAACCCCGCCAGCGCAGTGATGGCCGGGATGCAGGTGGTGGTGGTGAAGGCCGATGAGGAAGGGCACGTCGATGTGGCCGACCTGAAGGCGAAGGCCGAACAGTACAAGGAAACGCTGAGCTGTCTGATGGTTACCTATCCCAGCACGCACGGCGTTTACGAGGAGAGCATCAAGGACATCACCGCCACGATCCACGCGAACGGCGGCCTGGTGTATATGGACGGCGCGAACATGAACGCCCAGGTGGGCCTTACGAGCCCCGGCGACATCGGAGCGGACGTGTGCCACCTGAACCTGCACAAGACCTTCGCGATCCCGCACGGCGGCGGCGGCCCCGGCATGGGTCCCATCTGCGTGAACGACAAACTGAAGCCCTTCCTGCCCGGTCACCCGTTGGTCAGGACCGGCGGAGAACACGCCGTACCTGCGGTGAGCAGTGCCCCCTGGGGTAGTGCGCTCATCCTGCTCATCAGCTACGGGTACATCAAGATGCTCGGCGGTACCGGGCTCACGGACAGCACGCGTTACGCCATCCTCAACGCCAACTACATCAAGGCGAAGCTGGAGAAGCACTACCCGATCCTGTACACGGGTACCGAAGGCATGGTGGCCCACGAGATGATCCTCGACTGCCGAGAGTTCAAGCGCACGGCGGGGATCGAGGTGGAGGACATCGCCAAGCGCCTGATGGATTACGGATTCCATGCGCCCACGGTAAGCTTCCCGGTGTCGGGCACGCTGATGGTGGAGCCCACCGAGAGCGAGGCCAAGCCGGAACTGGACCGCTTCATCGAGGCCATGATCGGCATCCGCATGGAGATCGCGGAAGTGGAGAGCGGCCAGGCGGACAAGTCCGACAACGTGCTGAAGATGGCCCCGCACACCAGCGATGAGGTTTGTGCCGATACCTGGAGCCACCCCTATGGTCGTGAAAAGGCGGCCTTCCCGGCCAGCGTGAACCGCGACTGGAAGTTCTGGCCCACGGTGAGCAAGGTGGACAGCGCCTTCGGCGACCGCAACCTGATCTGCACCTGCCCGCCGGTGGAGGACTACGCGATGCAGGAAGCGTAAATTGAAACTGCGGATCAAGGCCCCATGGTGTGACCACACCATGGGGCCTTCCCCTTTCCGGACCGTCCACCTAACCGGTACCTTCGCACCCCGACCATGGCACTTTCTTCATTCCCTTCTTTACGGTCCACCACCCTCCCGGGACTCCTCCTGCTGCTGACGTCGACCACGGTCAGGGGCCAGGACAAGGCATTGGCCTGTCTCTTCAGCGAGGACTTCAGTGCAGGCGGAACACCGGCGGGCTGGGATATCGGCGCCCAGGTCCTGCGCCTGGACGGCAGTGGCGAGCTCGTTGACGCATGGCGCACGGGAACTGCATCGGAGGCGAACACCAACGGCTTCTTCCCGGTGCCGAACGAGCCCGTGGGCAACCGCTTCTTCATGGCCAACGACGACGCGGCTCCCTGCGACTGCGCCATGGAGGATGTGACGCTGACCACGCCGGTCCTGGACCTCAGTATCGGTGCGGACCACGTCCTGGAATGCCGGGTGTTCCACGACCAGCGCTTCGGCAGTGGCGAGGCCATCATCGAAGGGACCACGGACGGCACTGCATGGAACCTGTTGTTGACCATCCCCGCTGTGGAGGGCGAATGGCAGCGGTTGTTCGTGGACCTTTCCGCGCTCAGTGGATCGACCTCGGCCCGGCTCCGGTTCCGGTGGAACGATGGTGGGGTCTGGGCCAGCGGCATCGCCGTGGATGATGTGTGCGTGAGGCAGCGGCTTGCGCAGGACCTGAGCATCGTGGCGGTGTATCCCCATGACCCGGCACCTTCCCCCTTCAACGCCGCTGAACGCACCTTGCGCTACACCGAGATCCCCTTGGAGCAGGTGGAGGCGCTCACCGTATCGGCGGATGTCCGCAACTCCGGCACCGGGACCCTGCGCAATGTGACCGTGTCGACAACGATCCTTCACGATGGCCAGGAGTTCGGTCCGTTCACGAGTGCCGTGGTGGACAGTCTGATGCCCGGCGAGGAGGTGTTGGTGCGGATACCCACCGATTGGACGCCGACAGCCTTGGGTGCTGTCGACCTGAACATGCTGGGCACAGCCGACGGCCCGGACGACGACACGAACGACAATTCCGGGATGTCCGTCATCCACATCACCGGAGCAGGTTGGGAGAACCGCTATGGCGCGATGGCCATGCTGGCCGGACCTGCCGAAGGACTGCTGGGTGGTGAGGAGGAATTCGTGGCCTGCAGCCGGATGGAGCTTGTAAGCCTGCCGATCGCACCGGCCGGCATCAGTGCGCTACTGGGGAACGGGACCACGGTCGGTGCCCAGGTGCGGGGCATCCTCTTCGATGCGAACCTCGCATTCGTGGATACCACGGAACGCCATACGATCACCGAAGAAGACCTGGCGAACATCGGTGCGGGCATCCCCTTATACCTGCCGCTGGTCAATGGGGCGACCTTGTCCGGCGACCATTTCGCGGGCATCCAGTTCCTGGGTCAGGGTGGCAGCCTGTACATCGCCACCAGTGGCAACAATGCTCCCGGCGCATCGCTCCTGATGCTCGGATCGATCTTCGAGGTGGAGTACCCGCGCGAGTCTCCCATGGTGCGCCTTCATTACAGCGCTTACGGCGTGGGCATCGATGGTCCCGACCGTGCGGCCTCCCTGCTGCGCGTGTTCCCCTCACCGGCCTCCGACCGCTTGTACTTCTCGCTTCCAGCTGATGCCGGGACGGACTTTATGGTCCGTGTGCTGGATGCCACGGGGCGGGAATGGTCACGCACCCACAGCTCTGTGGTCCGGTCAAGTGGCCGGGAAGGTGAGCTGAACACGGAGGTGCTGCCCAACGGCAGTTACTTGCTGGTCATTGGAACCCACGGGTCGCATTGGTCCGGCAGGTTCACGATCGTGCATTAAGCGGCCCTCAGGATCTCAAGCAATACCTTTTCTCTGTCACCGAACGGAGGTCCACTTTTGAACCTCAACTGAACGGACCATCAGAAGAAACTCCTAACTTCGGCTCTCCATCAAACGGAAAAACCCAGCGAACAATGAACAAACGCTACTCCCTGATCTTGGCTACGGCCATTGCGGGCACCTGCATGGCACAGCAGGCGAGCCCATTCCCTGCACGTCTGCAGAAGAACGACGACAGCTTCGGTGTGCGCAACACGTCCAGCCAGGCCAGCGGTGCCCAGCGTGATGTGGTGTTCTCCGAGGATTTCGCGAACGGCCTGTCCGGCAACAATGGCTTCGGCGAATGGACCACTTCGGGCGAACATGCCAACATCTGGCGTTTCACCTTGTACGGCCCTACCGGTGCTTACTCGAACACGGGTCAGCGCGTGGCCTCGCCCACGGTGGCCAACGGCTTCATGATCTTTGCCGGTGATTCCGCCAATGCCAATTTCAGTGTCACCCCACCCGTGATCGTTCCTTCACCAACGGAGTGGGACGCCGCCTTGGAGTCCCCTGTGCTGGACCTTAGCGCTTCACCTTTCGTGGAGGTGAAGTTCTCCCAGCGTTTCCGCTGGTGCTGCCAGGCCGCTTCCCCACACTCCCTCGAGTTGAGCTTGGACGGTGGTGCCTCATGGCCCATCACCTTCCCCACGTCGGGCATCTTCAACGCCAATGATGACAGCGGCACCCAGGAGACCCGGATCAACATCAGTAGCGCCATCGCCGGCAACGCTGGTAACGTGAAGTTCCGCTTCAAGCACAGCCCAACCGCATCGCACTACCACTGGCAGATCGATGACGTGGAGGTGGTGGAGCTGTTCCCCAACAACATGACCATGGAGGATGGCTACCTGACCCACACCGGAACCGGTGAGGAGTACGGTCGCATCCCAACGGCACAGTTGAACCCCACCATGCTGGTGGGTGGTGGTATCACCAACTCGGGCAGTGTGGAGCAGACCAACGTGGTCATCAACCTGAGCGTGACGAACAGCGGTGGCACCGAGGTGTTCACGGCTGTGAAGAACATCCCTGTCATGGCCTCCGGCGCAACGGATGCTTTGGAGGAGTTCGTCAACCTTCCTTCCTTGGCCAACGGTCTCTACACGGGCACCTTCACGGTCAGCGCTGATACCCCCGATGACGACCCATCGGACAACACCTTCCTGCGTCGTTTCGAGGTGAACGACAACGTCTACACCGTGGACGGTATCGGCAACCACCCGGAAGGCTACCAGATCTTGAGCTCCATCGGCACCAACAGCTTCACCGACGCTGCTGATGGTCTGGCGATCATGAACTACTATGAAATGGTTTCGCCCCTGACGGTTTACGGGATCGAGTTCCTGACCACCACCACCACCACGGTAGGTGGTTATGTGACGGTGAGCCTCCTGGATACCGCCGATGTGTTCGCCAACGTGGTGACCAACCCCATCGCAGAGAGCGATGCGTACGACGTCACTGCGGCTGATATCGCTGCCGGTCGGGTGCGCGTGCTGTTCAACGCTCCAGTTGCGCTGAACCCCAACGGTTACTATGCCGCTGTGACCCTGTTCAGCAACCAGAACGCCAGCCAGATCCGCATCCTCGATGATGCCACCGTTCCACAGCCGAACGCCATGACCGTGATCTACATCCCCGGCGACCAGGTGTACACCAATGGTAATGGCATGTCCATCCGTTTGCTGCTCACCCAGAACGTAAGTGTCAACGACACGGAAGTGCTGCAGGGTGTGACCATGTTCCCGAACCCGACGAACGGACTGGTGAACGTGCGCACGGAGAACGCCGGTGTCTACAGCGTGGAAGTGACCAACCTCCTCGGCGAGGTGGTGAGCCAGGGTACCTTCAACGGCAGCACTACGCTCGACCTGAACGGTGAAGCGAAGGGTGTATACATGGTGCGCATCTACAATGCTGAAGGCAGCATGGTGGAGCGTATCACGCTGCAGTGATTCTGACCGATCAGTATAAAGCCTCCGGCACCGCAAGGTGTCGGGGGCTTTTTCGTGGTGCACGGGAAGCAGAGTAAGGGGGCGAACGGTCCGGTCCGTGGTGAACAGCGGATGGTTTTGCATCCGGGACAGCGGCGGAGAGATCTATATTCGTCACTCCAATCCCTCTCAAGCATGAAAAAGATCTACGCTGCAGTTGCCCTTGTCCTACCCATTCTCGCTTTCGCGCAGCAGGTGCGAACGCATGGTACAGCCACGAACGTGGCCAATGCACACCAGAAAGGTGTTTCCTTCTATTCCGAGTCCTTCGATGCTGACCTGAACGGCTGGTCGTCCGTGACCGAAGTGGGTGTGGTGGACTGGAAATGGACGGATGTCGGACCGGGCACCACGTCCTCCACCTACCCTGTTCCCCCGCTGAACACCAGCACGCCGAGCGGATGGGCCATCATTGATGATGACTTCGATGGCACCAGCGGCCAGCAGACCAATGCCTCGCTGATCTCACCCGTCATTGACCTGTCCAGCGCCCCGACGAACCTGCGTGTGCGTTTCGACCAGTATTTCCAGGAATTCCAGGCCGATGCCACCTTCGTGGGCGTGAGCACCGACGGCGGCGCCACCTGGAACGAAGTGGAGATCAATGACGGGGTGGGCCGCGAAGGCCGCCCGAACCCTGAAGTGGTGGAGGTGAGCATTACCGATTGGGTGGCCGTGAACCCTGCCAACGTACAGCTCCGGTTCCGTTACGAGGCCAGCTGGGACTACGGCTGGCAGGTGGACAACATCGCCGTTGTGGAACAGTTCCAGTTCGACATGATCGCCGTGAGCGCCTTCCTGAGCCACACCGGCACCGGTGAGGAGTACGGCCGGATCCCTGCATCGCAGCTGAACAATACCATGCTGGTAGGCGGTGAACTGAAGAACGACGGTTCGCAGCAACAGACCAACGTGGTCGCCACCATGGAAGTGCGGAACCCCGACGACGTCGTGGCCTTCACCGCCACCACGAACATCGGGACATTGGCCGCCAACACCTCCTTCTTCATGGAGGAGTTCGTGACCCTGCCTGCGCTGGACGATGCACTCTACACCGCCACGCTCACCGTAACGAGCGATCAACAGGCCAGCGATGCCAACACGGCCAACAACGCCAAAGTGCGCGTGTTCGAAGTGAACAGCGGCCGCTACTCCCTGGATGCCGTGGGTCTGCACCCGGCCGGCACGGAGCTGCTGGGTTCGCTGGGCACCAATTCCTTCGACGGTGGTGAGGACGGTCTCGTGGTGATGACCTACTATGAGGTCATCGAGCCGGTGGAAGTATACGGCATCGAATTCCTGATCACATCCGCGACGGTCACGGGCGGTTTCGTGACGACGAGCATCCTGGACACGGCCGATGTGTTCGCCGCCGTTCCCCTGTTCACGAACCCGGTGGTGGAAAGCGACGCCTACGACATCAATGCGGAGAACGTCTCCTCGGGTGTGGTGCAGGTGCTGTTCCCGAACGTGACGACCGTACAACCCGGTGGCTACTTCGCGGCAGTGACCATGAACAGCAACGCCGGAGCCGGTCATATCCGCGTCGTGGACGACCTTACGGTGCCCCAGCCCAACGTGGCAAGCGCCATCTTCATCCCGAACGACCAGGTGTTCTCCAACGGCAATGCCCTTGCGATCCGTCTGCTCACCGAGCCCATCAACAGCGGTGTCAGCGAAACGGCAACGAGCACACTGGCCCAGGTCTTCCCGAACCCGAGCACCGGTCTGGTGAACATCCGGGTGTCCGGGAACGACACCCAAGTGGTGGAGGTCCTGAACGTGGCGGGTGAGCTCGTGCACAACAGCACGGTCCAAGGCTCGAACACGATCGACCTGAGCGGACTTGCCAAAGGGGTATACACCCTGCGTGTGGTGGGGACGAACGGAAGTTCGGCCCAGCGCATCACACTGCAGTAAGCTGAGCTTACAGTATGAAGCCCGATCGAGCGGTCCTCCGCCCGGTCGGGCTTCGTGCATAGACACCCACCTGTGTTGCAGGAAGGGTGCATTGGAGCAGGGAACGGTATCTCCTCGGCTCGAGAAAAGTGTGCCGATCGGTTATCTTTACCCCGAGATCCGACCAACTTAAACGAACTCTGTACCCATGAAAAAAGTGTACTCCGCCGCCTTGGGCCTCCTGATCACCGGAACGGGTGTGATGGCGCAGTCCAAGAGCCAGCTTCCGCTGGAATACCGTTACAAGCCCACCATGGACCGGGTGGCCACCCAAAGCTCAGAGCGTGGCAGCACGATCTGGTGCGACGACTTCTCCAACGCTGCCAACTGGGAGCTCGGCACCTTGGATGGTACCACCGATAGCTGGGTGATCGGCACTACGGTCCCCGATGGACCATTCGCCATCGCCGGTATCGCCTCCACCACCGCTGCCAACGGCTTTGCGCTGTTCGACAGTGACCTGCTCTGCAGCGGCAGCCAGAACGCCTTCGTGCAGATGGCCACCCCCGTTGACCTGCAAGGGGTCAATAACGTGGTACTGCAGTTCGAGCAGTACTATCGTGCATTCCAGGGCTTCTGCTTCGTGGATGTCAGCAATGATGGAAGCACGTGGACAGAATACGCCGTGAACGAGAACGTGGCTGTGAACGCCGCGACCGCCAACCCACAACTGTTCGAGCTGAACATCTCCGCCACTGCGGGCAACCAAGGTTCCGTATGGGTGCGCTTCCGCTATGTGGGCGGTTGCGATTACGCCTGGATGGTGGACGATGTGTGCATCGCAGAACAGGTCCCCTACGACCTGGTGATGGTGGACGGTTACCTGACCCACACCGGCACCGGTGAGGAGTACGGCCGCATCCCTGCCAGCCAGCTGAACCCCACCATGCTGGTGGGTGGCACCTTCCTGAACAACGGCGCCAGTGAGCTCACCGACGTGAACGTGGTAATGGAGGTCCGCAACACTGCGAATGAAGTGGTCTTCACATCATCCACCACGGTGGCCAGCCTGGCCTCCGGTGCAACCGGGTCCTTGGAAGAGGACCTGACCCTGCCCGCATTGGCCACGGGTGTCTACACGGCCACCTTCACCGCCACCAGCGCTGAAGACGACCAGGACGCCAACTTGGCGAACAACGTGTTCCTGCGTGCCTTCGCGATCTCGGAGGACCGTTACTCCCTCGATGGCATCGACAACCACCCCGAAGGTTACGAGGTACTGAACTCACTGGGCACCAACAGCTTCGAAGGAGCTGAGGACGGCCTGCAAGTGATGACCTACTATGAGGTGATCGCTCCCTTGGATGTGTACGGCATCGAGATCATCCCTGCCAACGGTACTGTGCTCGGTGGTTTCATCGTGGCCAACATCCTCGACACCGCCGATGTGTTCGCCGCCACACCGATCTTGAACAACCCGATCGCGGAGACCGAGACCTATGACCTGGTGCAGAGCGACCTGAACAACGGGGCCATTCGCGTCCTGTTCAACTCGTCCTTCACGCTTCAGCCTGGTGGCTACTACGCCAATGTCATCCTGAACAGCAATGCCGGTGCAGGCACGATCCGTGTATTGGATGACCAGACCGTTCCCCAGCCTGGCGGAGGCAGCCTGATCTACATCCCGAACGATAACCTGTACACCAATGGTGTGGCATCTGCCGTGCGTCTGATCACGGAGCCGATCCAGATCAGCGTGGGTGAGAACAACGCCCTGGAGGGTGTGAGCATGTTCCCGAACCCGACGAACGGCCTGGTGAACATCCGCACGTCGGAGAACGAGGTCTTCAACGTGGACGTGATGAACGTGACCGGTGAACTGGTGCGCACTGCCCGTATCAATGGCACGAGCACCATGGACCTGAGCGAACTGGCCAAGGGCGTATACACCGTTCGTATCTTCAACGAGCGTGGCACCCTGACCGAGCGTGTAACGCTCCAGTAAGTCATTCCAGTGAAAAGCCCCCCACGGCCGCATGGCCGCTGGGGGGCTTTTTCGTTCCCGGCTGCGAGGTTCGGGAACACGAGGAGGGAGACCCGATCAGGGCTTCCTGGCCAAGGAACGCTTGACCACGCGCATCACCTCGCTGGCGAAGATGAACGCGTTGAGCTCCTCGTTGTCGCTGTACAGCAGTTCCTCGCGGGTACCCGACCACCACATGCGTCCGTTGTGGACGAAGATGATGTTCTCACCCGTCTCCATCACCGAGTTCATGTCGTGTGTGATGACGATGGTGGTGGTATTGAACTCCTGTGTCAGCTCCTTGATCAGTTCATCGATCACGATGCTGGTCTGGGGGTCAAGTCCACTGTTGGGCTCATCGCAGAACAGGTACTTCGGGTTCATGGCGATGGCCCTGGCGATGCCCACACGCTTCTGCATGCCGCCGCTGAGCTCGGCCGGGAAGAGGCTGTCCTTGTCCACGATGTTCACGCGCTCCAGGCAGACATGTGCGCGATCCTGCATTTCGCTCCGCGGCATGTCGGAGAACATCTTCAGCGGGAACATCACGTTCTCCAGCACGCTCATGCTGTCGAACAGCGCGGCGCCTTGGAAGAGCATGCCGATCTCCTGCCGGATGCCCCGCTTCTCCTCGGTATCCATGTCGTGGAACGAGCGTCCTTCGTACAGGACCTTCCCTTCCTCGGGCTTGTGCAGCCCCACCATGCATTTGGCCAGTACGCTCTTTCCCGAACCGCTCATGCCGATGATCTGGTTCACGAGCCCTTTGGAGAAGGTGGCATTGATGTCCGTCAACACCTGCACATCACCGAAACGCTTGCTCAGCCCCTGTACCTCGATCATATCAACAGCGTTTGGGTCAGCGCATAGTTGGTGATAAGGATCACCACATCGCTGTAGACCACGGCGCGTGTACTACTGATACCCACCTCCCGGGTGCCACCCTTGGTGTAGTATCCCTGATAGGCCGAAATGGTGGTGATGATGAAGGCGAAGACCACCGTCTTGATCAGGGCGTAGGTGACCGTGTAGGGATCGAAACTGTACTGGATACCCTCGATGAAGGCCTCGGAACTGATGATCCCCGTTCCGACGCCGGCCAGCCACCCACCGAAGATGCTCAGGAACATACTGATGATGATCAGGAAGGGGTTCATGATCACGGATGCCACGATCTTGGGCAGGATGAGGTAACCCGCCGAGTTGACGCCCATGATGTCCAGGGCATCGATCTGCTCCTTCACGCGCATGGAGCCGATCTCGGCCGCGATGTTGGAGCCCACCTTGCCGGCCAGGATCAGGGAGATGATGGTGGGACTGAACTCCAGGATGGTGCTCTGCCGCGTGGTGAAGCCCACCACATAGGCGGGTATCCAGGCCGAATCGATGTTCGAGGTGGTCTGGATGGTGATGACCGCCCCCATGAACACGGACAGGAGGGCTACGATACCCATGCTGTTGACCCCCAGGAGGTCCATCTCCTCCAAGGTCCGGCGCCAATAGAGGCTCATCCGCTCGGGTCGGCTCAGGGTATCCCGCAGAAGCAGGAAATAGCGCCCGATATGAAGAAGAATGGTCATTTTCCGGTCCCGTGCGAAAGTAGCGCCTTCGCATCGAACGGGTGGACCTCGGTCCGACCGGGCCACCCGATCAAGCCTCTACCTTTGCACCAGCATGTACGCTTCTACCCTCCGCTGGCACACGCTACTGGTAAGCCTGATGTTGATTTCGGCCATTTTGGCAGGATGCTCATCGCAACCTGCCAAATACCGGAGAAAGAAGGAATGCGATTGCCCGAAGTGGAATCAGCGGCCGGTCATGCAGGGTTCAGGTACGCATGCTAATTTGCACCCTCAGAGGAACGGGACCTTACCACCCGCCTGACCTCCAGCTGCCATGCCTGTGTCCACCACTTTCGTCGCCAACGATCTGGAGTTGTTGCGAAGCCATCTCCCTTCCGGAGCATGGCCGGTGGTGCATCAATGGTTGCGGCGCAATCCGGTGCTTGTTCGTGTGTCGGCACCGCGTACCACCAAGCTGGGCGATTACCGCAACGCCACGAAGACGCAACCGCATCGGGTGTCGGTGAACAACGACCTGAACAAGTATGCGTTCCTGGTCACCTTGATCCACGAGTTCGCGCACTACAGCACCGTTGCGCGCACCAAGCGTTGGAAGGACCCTCATGGCAAACAGTGGAAGGAGGAGTATCACCGATTGATGCGTCCATTCATGAGCCGTGCAGTGCTGCCGGCTGATGTGCTGCATGCCTTGGAGCATCACCTGTACGACGCGCCGGCCAGCAGTTGCACGGACCATCAGTTGATGCGCGTGCTGCGCAAGTACGATCGCGATCCGCGTCCCATGTTGGAGGAGCTGCCGGACCGCACGGTGTTCCGTTTCAACGATCGCATCTTCGTGAAGGGGCCTCAGTTGCGCAAGCGATACAAATGCCATTGCCTGAACGACAGGCGCATCTATTTCATCGACCCTCTGGCCGAGGTCCACGTGAACGGCCCATTGATCGCGCGTAAAGCGTCCTGAGGGTCGGCTGTTCCATGACCTACCGATGACGAACGAACATACTTACTGCGTGATCATGGCCGGCGGTGTCGGCAGCCGCTTCTGGCCCATGAGCCGTAGTGCCTACCCCAAACAATTCCTGGATTTTCTGGGACTGGGCCGCACGCTTCTGCAACAGACCTACGATCGTTTCCTGGACATCTGCCCGCCGGAGAACATCCTGGTGGTGACCAATGCGCAGTACGCCTCGATCGTGAAGGAGCAACTGCCCTCGCTCTCTGACGCGCAGATATTGAAGGAGCCCAGCCGCCGGAACACGGCGCCGTGCATCGCCTACGCGAACCATGTGATCGCTGCCCGCGATCCACAGGCACGCATCATCGTGGCCCCCAGCGACCACTTGGTGATGGACCGAAAGGCCTTCGTGGAGACCGTTGCCATCGGTCTGGAACAGGCCGGGAGCAAGGACTGCCTGGTGACCCTGGGGATCATGCCCAGCCGACCGGACACCGGCTATGGATACATCCAGTTCGGCGACGCGCAAGGATCGGTGCACCACCGTGTACGCCCCGTGCGCACCTTCACCGAGAAGCCCGACCTGGATACCGCGCGCCAGTTCATTGAGAGCGGCGACTTCCTCTGGAACGCGGGCATCTTCATCTGGAGCCTGAAGAGCATCAGCAGTGCCTTCCGCGCGCACCTGCCCGAGATGGATGCGCAGTTCGCCAAGGGCACGGGCAGCTATGGAACGCCTGCGGAACACACCTTCATCGAAGGGACCTATGCCGATTGCGAGAACGTCAGCATCGACTACGGTGTGCTGGAGAAGGCGCACAACGTCTACACGGTCATGAGCGATTTCGGCTGGAGCGACCTGGGCACCTGGGGCAGCCTCTATACGCATCTGGCCAAGGACGAGCGCGGTAACGCGGCGGTCGGTGACCATGTGAAATTGTATGACTGCCACAACAGCGTGGTGCACGCCCACGATGACCGCTTGATGGTGCTGCAGGGCCTTGACGACCACATCGTGGTGAGCACCGAAGATGCACTATTGGTGTGCAAGAAGCAGGATGAGCAAATGATCCGCGGCTTCGTCAATGACCTGAAGGCCGAAAGCGGTGACCGCTACATCTGACCTGGAACGACCATCACTTGAACGACTTCCAGCTCATAACGCACAAGGACACGCTCGCGGCCACGCTGGAAAGCTTCGCCGGGGAACGCGTCATCGCCTTGGACACCGAGGCCTCCAGTTTCCACCGCTTCCGCGAAAGCGTCTGCCTGGTGCAGTTGAGCACGCGCTCGCACACCTTTCTGGTAGATCCATTGAGCCTTCCGGACCTGAGCCCGCTGGGCAGGCTGCTCGCAGACCCCGGCATGGAGGTGGTGATCCACGATGCTGACTACGACCTGAGGATCCTGGCCAAGCACCATGGCATCCGGGTGGAGAACGTCTTCGACACGCTGGTGGCCGCGGAACTCGTGAACGAACCCGAGATCGGACTGGCGGCGCTACTGGGCAAGTACCAGGGACTGCAGATCGACAAACGGTTCCAGAAAGCCGACTGGAGCAAACGCCCCCTGCCACAACCCATGCTGGAGTATGCGGCCGGGGACACCAGTCACCTGATCGCGCTGCGCGACATCCTCGAGGAGAAATTGCGGGCCAAGGGACGTTGGGAGTGGGCCGAAGAGGAGTTCGCCCTGTTGACGGACGCCCCCTTCAACCTTCCGGTGAATGACGAGCCCGCATTCCTGCGCATGAAGGGAGCGAAGACACTGAAACCCCATGAGCTTGCCATCCTGCGGGAGCTCTTCCAATGGCGCGATGGCATCGCCGAGAAGCAGGACCGCGCCTCGTTCATGATCCTGGGCAATGATGTGATCCTTTCTTTGGCGAGCGACCCGCCCAAGGGCATGAAGGACATCCTGCAGCGCAAGGGCGTCAATGAACGGGTGATCGAACGGTACGGCGCGGCCATCATGTCCGCCGTACAACGCGGCCTGGACCTTCCCAAGGAGGAGTGGCCGCGGGTTCCCAAGGGCAAGCGTTGGCAGCGCGACGATGACTATGAGAACCGCCTGAAGCGTTTGAAGCAGACACGCGATCTGCTCACCACGGAACATGACCTTCGGCCCGGTATCGTGGCGGCCAACCAGCTGCTTATGGATATTGCCCGCACCCTTCCCGGCGACCTGGACGCGCTGGCTGCACTGCCGGGCATGCGCCGTTACCAGGTCAAGCATTTCGGCGAAGGCCTCCTGAAGGCCCTGTAGACACTGGTTCCAACAGTTTTCGTGAGCGTGTGACCCTTATCACATAATCACATAGTGATCTCTCTATACTTTTGTGGTCAATGACGAGCGTCATGACGACCACCACACTTGAAGAACGCGTCGGGACCGACAAGCTCACGCGGGCGAGTGAGTTGCTACGGGCAGCCGCGCATCCCCAGCGCCTGGCCATCCTCGATGCCTTGGGCCACCATACCCGGCTGTGCAATCGCGAGCTGCAGGAGCTACTGCAGCTCGAGCAGGCGATCCTCAGCCAGCACCTCACGCTGATGCGTGACAAAGGCCTGTTGGAATTCGAGAAGGAGGGCAAGTACACCTTCTGGCGCTTGAAGCGTCCCGAATTCCTGAAGATCGTGAACTGCCTGGAGAACTGCTGCCCCACACTCTGAACCACGTTGTGAACATGGAGATCCTCGGTTACATCGGCGCCATCATCATGGGTCTGTCCCTCGGCCTCATCGGAGGCGGTGGCAGCATCCTCACCGTTCCCATCCTGGTATACCTCTTCGTGATCGACCCGGTCCTGGCCACGGCCTATTCCCTGTTCATCGTGGGCCTCACCAGCCTGGTCGGCAGCTTCAGCCACATGCGCTTCGGGAACATCCATTGGCGCACGGCTATCGTTTTCGGCATCCCCAGCATCCTGGCCGTTTACGCCACCCGGGCCTGGCTGGTCCCGGCGATCCCCGATCCCATCTTCACACTGGGCAGCACGCCGGTGAGCAAGGCCATCGGCATCCTCATCTTCTTCGCGCTCATCATGGTGGCCGCCGCGTACAGCATGATCCGCAAACCCAAGGCTCCACTGGGACCGAACGCACCGGCCGATGAGGCCATCAAGTTCAACTACCCCCTGATCCTGGCGGAAGGTGTGGTGGTGGGCATGATCACCGGCATTGTGGGCGCCGGTGGTGGTTTCCTGATCATTCCTGCGCTGGTCCTACTGGCCAAGCTTCCCATGAAGAAGGCCGTGGGCACCTCGCTCATCATCATCGCAGCGAAATCCTTGATCGGATTCACGGGCGACCTGAAGGGTGAAGAGATCATCGACTGGAACTTCCTCTTCCTGTTCTCGGCCATTGCGATCGGCGGGATCATCGGGGGCAGCATCCTCAGCAAGCATATCCCGAACGAAAAGCTCAAGCCCGCCTTCGGCTGGTTCGTGCTGGCCATGGGCGTCTACATCATCGGAAGGGAGCTCATACATCTATCTTAAGGTTCGCGCAGGCAGGAGCCCCCCCTCCCCAACCTCATCAACACGCAACTCCTCAACTCCCCATACCATGAAGATCGAGCAGATCTACACCGGCTGCCTGGCACAGGGCGCCTACTACATCGAAAGCGCCGGTGAGGCCGTGATCATCGACCCCCTGCGTGAAACGCAGCCGTACATGGAACGCGCCGAACAGAGCGGCGCCATCATCAAGTATGTGCTGGAGACGCACTTCCACGCCGACTTCGTGAGCGGTCACCTCGACCTGTCGAAGAAGACCGGTGCGCCCATCGTTTACGGTCCGAACGCCAACCCGAGCTTCGAGGCGCACATCGCCAAGGACGGTGAGGAACTGAAGGTGGGCCGGATCACCATCAAGGTGCTGCACACCCCCGGACACACCATGGAAAGCACCACCTACCTGCTGATCGACGAGCACGGCAAGCCGCACGCCATCTTCAGCGGTGACACGCTCTTCATCGGCGACGTGGGCCGTCCCGACCTGGCCCAGAAAATGGGTTCGCTGACCCAGGAGGACCTGGCCGGCTACCTCTACGACAGCCTGCACAACAAGATCATGACCCTGCCCGATGACGTGCTGGTGTACCCTGCACACGGCGCCGGCAGCGCCTGCGGCAAGAACATGAGCAAGGAGACCTGGGATACGCTGGGCAACCAGAAGAGGACCAACTACGCACTGAAGGCCGCCAGCAAGGAGCAGTTCATCAAGGAAGTGACCGACGGTCTGTTGCCCCCTCCCGCCTATTTCCCACAGAACGTGGCCATGAACAAGGGCGTGATCGAGAGCGTGGACACGGTGAAGGAAAAGGGCCTCCGTGCCCTCACCCCCGAACAGTTCGAGCTCGTGGCCGAGACCGAGGGAGCCTTGGTACTGGACACCCGCGGTGCACAGACCTTCAAGGACGGCTTCGTACCCCGCAGCATCAACATCGGCATCAAGGGTGATTTCGCCCCCTGGGTCGGTGCCATGATCCCCGATGTGAAGCACCCGCTGTTGCTGGTGACCGACGAGGGCATGGAGGATGAAGTAGTGACACGTCTGGCCCGCGTGGGCTACGACAACGTGTTCGGCTACCTGAAAGGCGGCATCGACGCGTGGAAGACCGCTGGCCTGGACGTGGACACGGTGGAGAGCATCTCCGCCGAGGAGTTCGCCAAGCGCTTCGGTGCGAACAAGCTCCGTGTGGTGGACGTGCGCAAGGATGGCGAGTATGAGGCCGAGCATGTGGACGGTGCGTGGCACGCATCGTTGCAGTTCATCAACCAGAACTTGGCGGCCTTCAGCAAGGAGGAGCCCAACTATATCCACTGCGCCGGTGGCTACCGCAGCATGATCGCAGCCAGCCTGTTGAAATCGCGCGGTTACCACAATGTGACCGATGTGGCCGGAGGGTTCAACGCCATCAAGACCAACACTGACGTGAAGGTGACGGACTACGTCTGCCCGAGTACGATCAGAAAATGAGATGATCAGATGATCAGACAATTCACGAGACCATGAACGTCCGGGATATCGACATCAAGGAATGGCTGAATGCCATTGTGAAGGAGGAACTGTTCGGTTCATCGTTGACGGCCGAGCCACCAGCGTCCTACAATGCACGCTATAAGGACAACGCGATCGTCAACCTCACATTCGACTTCGCATTGGCGATCTGGGATCTTTCCGAGGATCTACAGGAGCGCAAGAAGTTCGCCTTGTCGAACCAGTTGTTCCGGAGCGGCACTGCCATTGGCGCACTGGTCCGTGAAGCGCAGAACGGCGAAAGCCTGGCCGACTTCATCCACAAGATGAAAGTAGCCCTGAAGGAAGCCGATGAGACAGAGTACTGGCTCCTTCTCTGCAGCGCAAGGAACGTGGTCTCGGCCAAGCCTTGCCTCGAAAAGCTGATCCCGATCATCCGGATCCTCAACAAGATCATCTCATCCAGCAACGCCAAACTGAAACCCTGAACGAGGTCATCGGCTCATGGCGATCATCTGATCGTCTGACCCTCTGATCTTCTGATCCCTACCCTCATGCTCGAGACACTCAAACAACCCTGGTCCTGGTACGTGGCGGGTGCCCTCATCGGCCTCACCGTGCCCTTCCTGTTGCTCGTTGGCAACAAGACCTTCGGCATCAGCAGTTCGCTGCGCCACCTCTGTGCGGCCTGCATTCCTGGCGATGTAAAATTCTTCAAGTACGACTGGAAGAAGGAGGCCTGGAACCTCTTCTTCGTGGGCGGCATCGCCGTGGGAGCGTTCCTTGCGGCGCAGTTCCTGAGCGACCCCAACCCCATCGTGCTGGCCGCACCCACGCAGGAATACCTGGCATCGAAGGGCATCACCGACACCTCGAGCCTGCTGCCCTCGGAGATCTTCAGCTGGGAGCAGCTCTTCACCGTACGTGGCCTGATCTTCTTCGTGCTCGGCGGATTCATGGTGGGCTTCGGCACACGCTACGCCGGTGGTTGCACGAGCGGCCACGCCATCATGGGCCTCAGCAGCCTGCAATGGCCCAGTCTGGTGGCCACCATCAGTTTCATGGTGGGCGGCATCATCATGACCTGGTTCATCCTTCCCCATCTCCTCACGCTCTGACCCATGGCACACACCTTTCAACATACTCCGACCCCGCAGGAGGTCGCCGACCTGAAGGCGCGGGAGCTGGATTCCATCTGCGTCAACGAGAGTGAACTGAAACACCCCTGGTGGTACAACCTGAAGTACAGTGCCTGGGGCCTGCTCTTCGGCATCGTGTTCTTCAAGGCCGAGATCATCAGCTGGTTCCGCATCCAGGAGATGTTCCGCTTCGAGAGCTTCCACATGTACGGCGTGATCGGCACGGCCGTGGTGGTGGGCCTCATCAGCGTCCAGCTGATCAACCGGTTCAAGGTGAGAACGATCTATGGCGAGGAGATCCACATCCCTGCAAAGACCTTCAACAAGGGGCAGATCTACGGCGGCCTGCTCTTCGGCCTGGGCTGGGCCGTCACCGGTGCCTGTCCGGGCCCGTTGTTCGCGCAGGTCGGCGCAGGCTACTCCGTGATCATCGTAACCTTCCTGAGCGCCTGGCTGGGAACCTACGTCTACGGCGTGTTCCGCGACAAGCTTCCTCATTGAACCGGAACGAACACGAACACGATCACAGCCATGCTGATCCCGATCATCCTGCTCATCTCCGCCGTACTGGTGCTCGTGGTGATGCACGTGCTGGACGATGCCTTGCGCGTGATGAACGAGCGCGCAGGACTTCCTGCGGGCAGCGGCATGCGCTGGTCCAAACGCATCGTGTGGGTGGTGCTCGCGCTCGTGGTGGCACAGTTCTTCGTGCCCCAGGACCTGTTCGAACCGCCGCCCCCGCAGCAGGCCACCTACGGGCCCGACAGCCTGTGGACCGGTGCGGATACCACGCGTCTTGCAGCCTTGGATAGGGAGCAGCACGAACTGATCCGCTACGGACAGGAGCTGATCCGGAACACCTCATACTACCTCGGACCACGCGGGACCGTATCGCAGAGCACCAACGGCATGAACTGCCAGAACTGCCACCTCGATGCGGGCACCAGGCCATGGGGGAACAACTACGGCGCGGTGTGGAGCACCTACCCGAAAATGCGCGCCCGCAGCGGCAAGCAGGAGAACGTGGCCAAACGCGTGAACGACTGTTTTGAACGCAGCCTGAACGGTTCGGCGCTCGATACCAACAGCCGGGAGATGAAGGGCATCCTGGCCTACATGGAATGGCTGGGAACGGGAATCGCCAAGGGGCACAAGGCCAAGGGCAGCGGCATCGTGGAACTCGCCTACCTGGACCGTGCGGCCGATCCGATGCATGGTGCACAAGTATATACCGGCAAGTGTGCCAGCTGCCACGGCGCCGATGGCCAGGGCATTTTGAAGGCTGACAGCAGCGCCTATCAGTATCCGCCCTTGTGGGGAGCACACAGCTACAACCAAGGTGCGGGACTGTTCCGCATGAGCCGTTTCGCGGGGTATGTGAAGGCCAACATGCCCCTGGGCGCCACGTGGGATGCACCGCAGCTCACCGACGAGGAAGCCTGGGACGTGGCCGCGTATGTGAACACCATGGACCGGCCGGTGAAGGACCTCACGGGTGATTGGCCGGATATCAGCAAGAAGCCCATCGACCATCCCTTCGGCCCGTTCGCGGATACCTTTCCGGAGACACAACACAAATTCGGCCCCTTCGGCCCCATTGCCGAAGCCAAAAAGAAATAGGCATGAGCACCATCGAACATCTACCCGGCTGCACGTGTGGTGCACATGACGAACTGCCCCAAGGGATGGACCGCAGACAGGCGCTGCGCTCCTTGGGCGCATTGGGTGCCGGGCTCACGCTCGGTCCCACACTGGCCATGGGCGCGCTGGGGGATGAACAGGCGCGCAAGGCCATGGTCGCTTCCCGCACCGTGCAGAGCGGCAAGGCCGGCAAGTTCACCATCCTGTTCACCAGCGACATCCATGCACAGCTGCACACGCATGATGAGTTCTTCCTGGAGAACGGCAAGCCCGTTTACAAGAAGCGCGGTGGATACGGCGTGCTGAAGACGATGGTGGACACGCTCCGCAACGAGGACCCGGAGAACACCATCGTGATCGACGGAGGCGACTGCTTCCAAGGTGGCGGTGTGGCCGCGAAGAGCGAAGGCCGCGCCATCGTGCCCTTGATGGACCGTGTTGGATACGATCTGGTGCTTCCGGGCAACTGGGAGGTGGTGTACGGCAAGGAGATGATGTTGAAAGACCTCGGCGCCTACAAGGCGGACAAGGTCTGCGCGAACATGTACCACCTGCCTTATCCCGAGGGCAGTGCGACCAACGATGTGAACGCGGACCTCAAGGGAGAGCTCATCTTCCCGCCCTACTGGACCAAGCGTGTGGCGGGCGTCAAGATCGGCTTCATCGGCTACAACGATCCGCTCACCCCCAAGCGCCAATCGCCGGCATATAGCTTCGGCATTCAGTTCACCAAGCCTGAGATGAACGTGGCGAAGTACATCCGCATCCTGCGCGACTATGAGCAGTGTGCGATGGTCTTCCTGGTCACCCACATGGGATTGGCCCAGCAGGTGGACCTGGCCAACAAACCCGAAGTGGAGGGTGCGGACCTGATCCTCGGTGCCGACACGCACGAGCGCGTCCGCAAACCCATCGAAGCCAAGTACAGCAAGGTTGTGGAGCCGGGTGCCTTCGGATCTTTCCTCGCTCGCTTGGATGTGGTGGTGGAGGATGGCAAGGTGAAGGACAGCCACTACGAACTCCTCGACGTGGACCCGGATAAATACCCTGCCGACAAGGGCATGCTCCAACTGGTGGATGAAATGAGCGCGCCCTACAAGGAAGAACTGAGCAAAGTGGTGGGTAGCACGAAGAACACCCTGGTGCGCTACTACGTGATCGAGAACCCGATGGACAACCTGATCACGGATGCCATCATGTGGAAGCTGAAGCCCGACGTGGCCATCAGCAACGGCTTCCGTTTCTGCCCGCCGATCGTGGCCGATGGGAAGACCCCGACCCCGATCACCAACGACAACATCTGGAGCATGATCCCCGTGGACAGTGACGCCAAGTACGGCGAGGCCACCGGTCAACAGCTGTGGGACTGGTTGGAAAAGGAGCTGCACAATGTCTTCGCAAAGGACCCCGCCAAACGTTTCGGTGGATGGGTGGTGCGCTTCAAAGGCATGACGGCCAACTTCACCATGCACAACGACCTGGGCAAGCGGGTGAACTGGATCAAGGTCGGTGGCAAGCCCATCGACCCGAACAAGAGCTACTTGGTCGCCGCCTGCGAACGCGAAGGCGACCCGGACGACACCCTCTGCCGCTTGGACAAGGTGAAGAACCCGCGCCTCGCCAACGTCACCATGCACACCATCCTGCGCGAGTACTTCGCCAAGTTCAGTCCGGTGGCGCCCAAGGTGGAGGGCCGGATCACCGCCACCGATGCCCCACAAACCTTGTTGAGCCAGTTGGAAGGTTACGATTACGAGTTCCGTTGAGCTCCGTGAGCGAGGTCACTGAACCAAGCCCAACACACCAAGGACCTTTGCACCATCAACAGACCATGAAGAAGCTCATCCTCCTTTTCGTACTGATGTTGGGAAGCGCTCTGACATCCCACGCGCAGGGAACCACGAGATCCAACGAGCCCCGCAAGCACCGCATCGTGATGCAACTGGTGAGCGGCGATACGCTTGTACACAAGGGCCTTATGCGCCAGTTGCGCAACATGCTGGAAGCCGCGCCCACGATGCAACTGGAAGTGGTGTGCCACGGGCCGGGCATGGACCTGTTGATGACCGACCGCAGCATGGTGGCCGATAAGGTGAAGCACTTCAGCGAGCGCGGCATCGTGTTCCTGGCCTGCGAGAACACCATCACTGAGCGCAAGCTGGACCGCAGCAAGATCGTGCCAGAGGCCGGTTTCGTGAAGGCCGGGATCATCCACATTGTGGAGCGACAGGAGGAGGGCTGGAGTTACATCAAAGCCGGGTTCTAGGTCATGCACAGCCTGTTCATGGACCGACCGGGAACTGGTCGGTGGGGCCTGTCCCTTGCCCTTTCCCTCCTGCTGCCGTTGATCGGCAGTGCCCAGCACAGTGAGCAGGACATCCCTTCGGACGACAGTCTGCGAGGCGCCAGCCACCTCTATGAAATGATGAAGCGGGGCGAAGTGGAAGGCCGGTTCCGCCAGTACAACATGCTTACCATCAACGACGGCGCTCCTTCCGACTACCACGCGGTGGCTTTCGGCGGTGTGTTGGGTTTCGCATCGCAACGATGGCATGGCACACGATTCAAACTGGCCGGCGGTTACACCTTTGATCTGGCCACCTCGGACCTGACCCAACTGGACCCGGTGACAGGCCTGCCCAACCGCTATGAGATCGGCCTGTACGATGTGAACGATCCGCGCCACACCAATGATCTGGCCTATTTGCATGAGTTCCAACTGGACTGGCTGTCACACAGTGGCCGCACCAACCTGGTGTTCGGTAAACAGGAACTGAACACCCCCTTCCTCAACCCGCAGGATGGCCGCATGCATCCCACCCTGTTCGAGGGCCTGTGGGCCAGGCACCGGAGCAAACACGGCACCAACTTGGAAGGTGGCTGGCTCTATCGTGTCGCGCCACGTGGCGCCAGTGAATGGTACACGGTATCCGAGAGCATGGACGTCTATCCCGTGGGACGTAACGTGTATGGCGAGTCGGCCATGCATGGCGAGATCCTGGAAAGCGCTGGGATCTTCGCGCTGTCGGCAAAGCAATCATTGGGGAAAAAGCTAAGCGTGACAGTATGGGATGTGTACACGGAGAACATCTTCAACAGTGCGCTTTTGCAAGTGAACGCTGGCGACCAGGAGGACCGATGGAGCATATCGGGCATGGCCATCCGGCAGGACCCGACGGCCACCGGCGAACACGCCACGGACAGCCTGGCGTACATGCCCGAGGGGCAGTCTTCCTGGGCCTTCAGTGGCCGCCTGCGCAATGTGCTCGGTAAATTCCGGTGGCAACTGAACTACACACGCATCACGGGTGATGGTCGCTATCTGATGCCCCGGGAATGGGGCCGGGACCCCTTCTTCACCTTCCTGCCGCGCGAACGCAACGAGGGCATGGGCGACGTGCACGCCAGCTCCCTGAACCTGATCTGGAACGATAAGAAGAGCGGCTGGCGGATCCAGTTGGACGGCGGCGCCTACCTCATGCCTGCCATCACCGATACACGCTTGAACAAATACACGATGCCGTCGTACGCCCAGTTCGACGTGAACACGCAGTACCGCTTCAAGGGCGGCTGGCAGGGTCTGGCCATGCAACTGCTGGTCTTGGGCAAAGTGCCGATCGAAAGTGCTTCGCTCACCGAGCGGCAGTCCTTCAACAAGGTGGACATGGTGCACGCCGACCTCATCATCAACTACGTGTTCTGATCGCAGAACCGGCAGCTCTGTGACCGGTATCACCGCAAACGCCCAGGCAGTGCGTCGACCTTTGTATCGTCATTCACCCATCAATACTCCATCCCATGTCCCTGCTTCAGTCCCTGTTCGGTATCGGCGGTCCCAAAGTGGACCTTGCGCAGAAGATCAAGGAAGGCGCCACCATCATCGACGTTCGGACGCCCGAGGAATTCAAGTCCGGCCATGTGAAGGGCTCGATCAACATCCCCTTGGACAAGGTCCAGAACCAATGTGGGAAGCTCGACAAGACCAAGGCGGTGATCACCTGCTGCCGCAGTGGTGCACGCAGTGGCATGGCTGCCGATGTGCTGAAGCGCAACGGCTTCGAGTGCTACAACGGTGGGCCATGGACCTCGGTACGCGCCCTCAAGGGATGATCGCTTCCTTACGTCGGTGGCATTGGTCGCGCTGGCTGCGCGCTGGCATGGCCGTGGCGTTCATCGGGCAGGGATGGTCGGGGCATGACCCCATGGTCTTCCTGATCGGTGGCTTCTTCGGTGTGCAAGCTCTGTTCGACCTTGGCTGTGGCATGAATGGATGCAGAGCACCACAAAGCAATGACGTCACGGCGGTCTCCACGTCAGAATATACAGAGGTGGCTTCCAGATCGAACACCGACATCACTAAGACCGCTGGCTCGTTCCGAGCGAACTGAGACCGATCACGATGAACACGAATGCCCGGCATTCGACCGGGCTTCTTCATACGGTCGTACGATTCACTGCCCTATCTCCAAGACCACCCTCGTGGGATCGACCCGAAGTAGGTCCAAATGGCCCATGAGCTTATTGTCCCAAGAAATATAGTGCACATGAATATTGGTGTCGTGGTGTGTGAACACCGCCTTGTGTCCCGTGGAGAAGAAACCCAGCAAAGTGCCTTCATTGTTACTGTCCTGAACCACCAACTGGTGCGTATGAGCCTCGTCGGGTCCATTGATCGCCGCACCTGGTGGAACGTTGATGACGTGCACATGAGCATCGATAACAAGGCCTCGCAACCGGAATGTGAACGGCTCGGTTCTCGTCATGGACCATTCGGTAAGGAATTTATCCAATGAGGGTAGGTCAACGACCGTGGAGGGAAGCGCAATAGGGTCCCATCTGGTCACTGCGGCACGTACGAAGAACGGCGCCTTCACATCACTGCGCTCTTCCACCTTGATCGTGCCGTCATTCACTACGTACGACACGAAACAACGACCATCCACCATGGTGATCTCGCCCCGCAGGTGCTCCAATGGTCCAATGCCGAACATACCCGGCTTCGCGATCGAATCCATGGCGATGAGGCCGGAGAGTTGGCCTTCCCACATGGTGCGGCGCATGGCTCCGGTGGCGATCACCTGTGCCTGAACGGAGGATCCACCCAAAGCCATCAGTAGCACCAAGGATGCATGGGATCGCCGATATTCGTGGAACATGGGCACGAAGAAAGTCAAGAGGCAAGCTCCCGGCAAGGCGGCTGTGCGAAAGGCCACCAAACCGACAAAGCGGAAGCCTACCAAGCGCATTGCCCCGTATGGCCGCGTACTACGCGAGTTCGCTCAATTGGTGGAAGGTGCTCGACACGCCTCGGCGCGTGCCGTGAATGCGCTGATGACCGGCTCTTACTGGGAGATCGGTCGCAGGATCGTACACCATGAACAGGGCGGCGAGCATCGGGCGGGCTATGGCGAGGAACTCATCACCCGGCTGAGCTTCGACCTCTCAGAGCGCTTCGGACGCGGGTTTTCTAAGCGGAACATCGAGCAGATGCGGGCCTTCTACATCATGTGGCCAATTGCGCAGACAGTGTCTGCGCAATTGGAGGACGGAGGGTCATCCGGAAAGCAAGGGACGGGACGCGGACGAAAAACGCAGACAGTGTCTGCGCAATTGAAGAAGAACAGTTCCGTCGATGTCCGCGCCCAACAGATCGCACACCTGCATGCTGTCTCTGAAGCCTTCCCCTTGCCTTGGTCCCACTACGTTCGGTTACTTACTGTGGACGACGACAAGGCGCGTGCCTTCTACGAAAGAGAAGCGCTGCGCAACGGCTGGACTGTCCGCCAGTTGGACCGGCAGGTCGCTACACGCTTCTATGAGCGAACGGGGCTTTCGAGGAACAAGACCCGCATGTTGAGCAAGGGTGCAAAGGCCGAAGTGGATGACGCAGAGAGCGCCATTCGTGATCCCTTCGTACTGGAGTTCCTGGACCTGAAGGACGAATACAACGAGAACGAATTGGAGGAGGCGCTGATCCAACACCTCGAACACTTCCTGTTGGAGCTCGGTGGCGAGTTCGCTTTCGTGGCCCGCCAGCGCAACGTGCGCATCGGCAAACAGTGGTATCGTGTGGACCTGCTCTTTTTCCACCGTCGACTGCGCTGCCTTGTTGTGATCGATCTGAAAGTGGGCCGTTACACCCATGCTGATGCCGGGCAAATGAACCTCTACCTGAACTATGCCCAGGAGCATTGGATGACCGAGGAGGAAAACCCGCCTGTGGGCCTCGTGCTCTGCACCGAACGCGACGATGCCGTGGCGCACTACTCGCTGAACGGCCTTACGAACCGCGTGATGGCCCGAGAGTACCGCATCACACTACCCAAGGAGAAGAAGCTGGAGCAGGCGATCGAGAAGGCACTGAGGACCATCGAACGCAGGAAAGGACGTTGAGCCTACCCCCCGCTCACCATATCCGCCGGATCCACCCATTTGTCAAAGTCCTCCGCTGTCACGTGGCCCAACGCTAGCGCGGCCTCCTTCAGCGTGGTGCCATCCTTGTGCGCCTTCTTCGCGATCTCCGCGCTCTTATAGTAGCCGATGTGCGTATTGAGGCTGGTGACGAGCATCAGTGAGTTCTCCAGATGACGCTTGATCATCGGGCGGTTGGGCTCGATGCCTTCGGCGCACTTGTCGTTGAACGAGACACAGGCCTCGCCGATCAGACGCGCGCTCTGTAACACGTTGGCTGCGATCAGCGGCTTGAAGACGTTCAGCTCGAAGTGGCCGTTGCTGCCACCGATGCTCACCGCCACATCGTTGCCCATCACCTGCGCGCAGACCATGGTGAGCGCTTCAGGTTGTGTAGGGTTCACTTTGCCGGGCATGATGCTGGAGCCGGGCTCGTTATCGGGGATGACCAATTCGCCGATGCCGCTGCGGGGGCCGCTGCTGAGCATGCGGATGTCGTTGCCGATCTTCATCAGTGAAACGGCGAGACGCTTCAAGGCTCCGCTCAGTTCCACCATGGCATCGTGCGCAGCGAGCGCCTCGAACTTGTTGGGCGCGGTGACGAAAGGCAGGCCGGTGAGCTCGGCGATCTTCTTCGCCACCAGAACGCTATATCCCTTGGGAGCATTGAGACCGGTACCGACGGCAGTGCCGCCCAACGCCAGTTCGCGCACCATCACGAGTGCATTGTCCACCGCACGCATACCATTGTCCAGCTGCTGCACGTAACCACTGAACTGTTGGCCCACGGTTAGCGGCGTGGCATCCATGAAGTGGGTGCGACCCGTCTTCACGATGTCCTTGAAGTCCTCCGACTTCTTCGCCAGCGTATCGCGCAGTTTCTTCACGCCGGGGATGGTCACTTCCACCGTCAGCTTGTAGGCCGCGATGTGCATGGCCGTGGGGAAGGTGTCATTGCTGCTCTGGCTCTTGTTGACGTCGTCGTTGGGGTTGAGCACCTTCTCCGTATCCGTGAGTTGGCCACCATGGAGCACGTGTGCGCGGTAGGCCACCACTTCGTTCACGTTCATGTTGCTCTGAGTGCCGCTGCCGGTCTGCCAGATCACCAAGGGGAATTGATCGTCCAGTGCGCCGGTGAGGATCTCATCGCACACCTTGCCGATCAGCTCGCACTTCTCCTGTGGCAGTTTGCCCAGCTCCATGTTGGTGAGCGCAGCGGCCTTCTTCAGGTAGGCGAAGGCGTGCACGATCTCGCGCGGCATGCTGCCCGGCGGGCCGATCTTGAAGTTGTTGCGGCTGCGCTCGGTCTGTGCGCCCCAGTACTTGTCGGCGGGCACCTTCACCTCGCCCATGGTATCCTTCTCGATGCGGTAGTCCATTGTTTTCGCTTTTATCAGGTCTTGGCGGATGATCGTTCGCCCTTCCCCGGACCTTACAACAATTCCTCTATGTTCTCGATCGGTCGGCCGATGACCGCCTTGTGGTTCCGGACAATGATAGGCCGCTCGATGAGCTCGGGATGTTTGCGCATCACCCTCACCCATTCGTGCTCGTTCAACTCCAGGCCCTTGTACTGCTTCTTGAAGATCGGCTCGCTCTTGCGCACCAGGTCCGCGGCCTTGATGCCCAGTTTCATCAGCAGCATCTCCATCTCGCGCTCCGTGGGCACATCCTTCAGGTACTCCACCACCGCTGGCTCGATGCCCTTCTCCCGCAACAGCTCCAAGGCCAGACGGCTCTTGGTGCAGCGGGGATTGTGGTAGAGGGTCCAGGAGGGCATGGAAATGCAAGATGTGTCGATCAGAAGATCAGACGATCAGACAATTGAATACCATAGCCGCGACGAAATGCCGCAGGACCCAGCACAGCATGGGAACCTACCCGCCTAGGAGCACTAAGCCACCCTTCTCTCCAAGATACTTCCGGAGGAGCGCATTCCCCATTATCTGATCTTCTGATCATCTGATCTTCTGATCGGTTCACCCCACCTTCTGGCTTTGCCCGTGCTGCATCAGATAGGCCTTGAGGAACTCATCGATATGGCCGTTCAGCACATCGTCCACGCTGCTGGTCTCGTGTTCGGTGCGGACGTCCTTCACGAGTTTGTAGGGTTGCAGCACGTAGTTGCGGATCTGGCTGCCCCACTCGATCTTCTTCTTGCCCGCCTCGATCTCGCTGCGCTTGCTGCGCCGTTTCTCCAGTTCGGCCTCATACAGCTGGCTCTTCAGCAGCTGCAGGGCCTTGGTCTTGTTATCCAGCTGGCTGCGGGTCTCGGTGTTCTCGATCACGATGCCTGTGGGCCCGTGGCGAAGGCGTACACCGGTCTCCACCTTGTTCACGTTCTGTCCGCCGGCACCGCCGCTGCGGAAGGTGTCCCAGGTGATGTCCGCCGGATTGATGTCGATCTCGATGGTCTCGTCCACCAGGGGGTACACGTACACGCTCACGAAGCTGGTGTGGCGCCGTGCCTGGCTGTCGTAGGGGCTGATGCGCACCAGGCGGTGCACGCCGTTCTCGCCCTTCAGCATGCCGAAGGCGAACTCACCGTTCACCTCCAACGTGGCCTGTTTGATGCCGGCCGCTTCGCCATCCTGGTAGTCCAGCACCTTCACGGTATAGTCGCTCTTCTCGGCCCACATGCGGTACATGCGCAGCAGCATCAGGGCCCAGTCGTTGCTCTCGGTCCCACCGGCCCCGCTGGTGATCTGCACCACGGCGCTCAGCGGATCCTCCTCGTTGCTCAGCATGTTCTTGAACTCCAGCTCTTCCAAGGCTTCCGAAGCCTTTTTGAACTGCACGTCCAACTCCTCTTCGGGCACGTCCTTGGCCTTGAAGAATTCGTAGACCACGCCTAAATCATCGATCTCGCGTTGAACCCCCTCGAAAAGGCCCACCCAACGCTTCAGCTCACGGATCTTGTGCATCACCAGCTGGGCCTTCTTCTGGTCGTTCCAGAAATCGGGGTCCAGGGTGTACTTCTCCTCTTCCAGGATGCGGCCGCGTTTCTCCTCGATGTCCAGGTAGCCTTTCAGGGCTTCCAGGCGTTCGTTGAGCTCGGTGATCTTATCGATGGTGACCATGTGTACGGCGGCTTGAGGAGCGGGGCCGCAAAAGTACGGGGGGAGGTGGGTTGTTGGGTCGTTGATGTTGGGAGTTGGATGATGTTGGGGCTTGGGCGATGCCACCCTCACAGCTCCAGCGCACGAAGCGCCTTGTCGATGGCCTCCGAAGGAAATCCGCGGCCCAGGAAGTAGTGGAAGACCTTCTGCCGCTTCCGGTAAGGGTCCGGCTCCTTCTCCCGCTCCCAACGCTTGGCCAGCAGGCGCCCCAGGGTGGCCGTGTGCTCCTCCTCTTCGATGCCCTTCAATCCCAAGGCGATGCAGGGCTCCGACACCTGTTTCAGGCGCAGCGCCTGCTCGATCTTCCGGCGCCCCCAGCCCTTCTGCCGGAACTTGCTCACCGCAAAATGCTCAGCGAAGCGCGCCTCGTTCAGGAAGCCCTCCCTGATCAACTGGCTGACGATGCCCTCGACCTCGCTCCCCAGCACCTCCCATGCGTAAAGCTTATCGCGCACCTCCTGCTGGGCACGCTCTTGCCGGGCACAGTAGGCGCGGGCCTTGGCAAGGGCTTCCTCAGTGGACAGCGGGTGGGGCATGTGGCGAAGATGCGACCCCTGAAGCAACCCTACACCGGCACCTCGTTCCCTTCCCCGTCCCTGAGGGAGAAGGCCAGGAACTGCTGGGCGCCATCGGGGTTCACCTTCACCCATTTGCGCCAGCGCCACCACCACTTGTGCTGCATACTGGGCAGGCCCTTGGTGAGGAAGGCGTGGACGAAGGGATGGACGCTCACGGTAAGGCCGTTCATGTCCTTTTCGGTGAGCAGGTAGTTCAGGGTGTTCTCGATCTCATCGATGATGAGGATGGCGGCCTGCACCTCGCCGGTACCGTTGCAGGTGGGGCAGCTCTCGCTGGTGTCGATCTCCGTCTCAGGCCGCACGCGCTGGCGGGTGAGCTCGATGACGCCGAAGCGTGAGGGGGGCAGCACGTTGTGCTTGGCCTTGTCGTCCTCCATGGCATCCTTCAGCGTCTTGTGGAGGATGCGGCGGTTCTCGGGTTCGTAGAGGTCGATGAAGTCGATGGCCACGATGCCGCCCATATCGCGCAGGCGCAACAGACGGGCGATCTCGAGGGCCGCCTCCACGTTGATGTCCAGGGCGTTCTTCTCCTGGGCCTGGTTGCCGCCCTTGCGGCTGCCGCTGTTCACGTCGATGACGTGCATGGCCTCGGTCTTCTCCACGATGAGGTAGGCACCGCTGGAGAGCATGACCTGCCGGCCGAAGGCCTGCTTGATCTGCTTGTTGACCCCGAAATTGTCGAAGATGTCCAGCTTACCCTTGTAGTGCTTGACGATGCCCTTCTTCTCCGGGGCGGTCTTCTCCAGGGTCTGGTAGATCTCCTCGGCCAGGAGCTCGTCATCCACGTGGATGCTGGTGAAATCCTTGTTGAGCAGGTCGCGCAGCACGGCGTTGGTGCGGTCGATCTCGCCCAGCACTTTCTTGGGCGGCTGGGCATTGCGCATGTTGTGGAACATGACGTCCCAGCGCTGCATCAGTGTCTTGAGGTCGCTCTCCAGGTCCTCGGTCTTCTTGTCCGCCGCGTTGGTGCGGATGATGACGCCGAAGTTCTTGGGGCGGATGGCCTGCATCAGCTCCTTGAGACGCTTGCGCTCCACCTCATCGGTGATGCGACTGCTGATGCTGACCTTGTTGATGAAAGGCACCAGCACCATGTATCGGCCGGCGAGCGTGACCTCGGCGGTGAGGCGCGGGCCTTTGGTGGAGATGGGCTCCTTGGCGATCTGTACCAGGATGCTCTGGCTGGCGCTGAGCACATCGCCCAACTTGCCGTCCTTGGGAATGTCGGGTTCGAGCTTCCAATCGTCCAGCAGGCTGGAGGTGGAGGTGCCGGACACGGCGCCCTTGGCGAACTTGAAGGCGTTGCGGTACTGGGGCCCGAGGTCGAAATAATGGAGGAAGGCGTCCTTCTCATGGCCCACGTCCACGAACGCGGCGTTGAGGCCAGGGGCCACCTTTCGCACTTTGGCGACGTGGACATCGCCCACGGCAAAGCCTTTTTCGGTGCGTTCGCGGTGCAGTTCGGCGAGGACCTTGTCCTTGAGCAGGGCAATGGAGACCTCTCCGGCACCTGAACGGATGATCAGGTCGATGTTCACGCGTTGATCCGCATGGAAGGATGGATGAAGCGACGGTGATGACGCCGTGCATAAAGCCGCAAGGGCCCCGAAGACCAGATGCCTTCGGGGCCACGCAAGGGCCAGGCGTCAGAAGGACCTACCGGTTCTTCTTCTTGTGCCTGTTCTTCCGCAAGCGCTTTTTGCGCTTGTGCGTGGCCATCTTGTGCCGCTTTCTTTTTTTACCGCAAGGCATGGGTCCTCAGTGTTGTTTGTTCTCTAGCTCGATGAGGAAACGGTCCATCCCATTGATGATGGCCGTGTCCGTGGTCAATGTCCTGTACTTTTCGAAGCACGCGATCGCTTGATCGATGCTGTCCAGTGTTGCATAGGTGCGCCCCAGATAGAACCAGACGTCGGGGAAGGCCTCTTCGTCAAGCTCCCTTACCTTCTTGAACCGCTCCAAAGCCTTGTCATACTGACCGCTCTGGATGGAGAAGAGCCCCAGGTGCCAATGTGCTTCCACGTTGTCGGGGTCCTCCTGCAGCACTTCCCGCAGCATCATGATCCCCCGCATGGGGTCCTCCCCTTGCACCAGTGCCACCGCTTCTGCGGTCTTCACTTGTGAAGGGCTCATGGCCGGGGCCGCTGCCTGCTGTTTCCCGGAAGGTGTCCGGGGCGCCAGTACCAAAAGAACGATCACCACCACCGCCCCTGCGAGGGCCAACAACTGCGGCTTTTTCAAGCCCATCATGGCTTACCTCCCTGCGAACGGTTCTTCACCTTGTCGACGAAGGTGTCGGCAGGCTTGAACGCCGGCACATCGTGCGCCGGAATGATGATGGTGGTGTTGCGGGCCAAGATCCTACCGGTCTTCTGTGCCCTGTGCTTCACCACGAAACTCCCGAACCCCCGGAGATGGACGTCCTCGCCCTTCTCCAGACTGTTCTTGACCTCCTCCATGAAAGCCTCTACGGTCGTCAAAACCACTTGGCGTTCCACTCCGGTGCGCTTAGCGATGATGCTGACCAGTTCTGCCTTCGTCATACCCTTCTTCGGTTTGGGGCGGCAAAGATAGCCGTTCCAGTGGATCGCACAACCCATCTTTGCTCCTGCATGTCAACGGCTTGGTTCAGCAAAGCTCTGCTACCCTGGTATCGGGAGCACCAACGTCCCCTTCCCTGGCGCCGATCCGCACCTTCGGCCGCCGGTCCAGCGGACCCTTACCGCATCTGGCTCAGCGAGGTGATCCTGCAGCAGACCCGGGTGGACCAGGGCACGGCCTACTGGCACCGTTTCGTGGAGCGCTACCCTACCGTGCATGACCTGGCCAAGGCCCCGGAGGATGAGGTACTGCGCCTCTGGCAGGGCCTAGGCTACTACAGCCGCGCCCGCAACCTGCGTACCGCCGCCCGGCAGGTGGTGGAGATCCACGGCGGGCAGTTCCCGCAGGACCATGAGCAGCTGAAAGGCCTGAAAGGCGTGGGAGAATATACCGCCGCGGCCATCGGCTCCATTGCCTTCGGGCTCCCCGAAGCGGTGGTGGACGGCAACGTCTACCGCGTGCTGGCCCGGGTGTTCGGAATCGATACGCCCATCGACAGCACCGAGGGCCGCAAGCAGTTCCTTACACTGGCCGCCGGTCTTCTTGACCCGCTACACCCGGGGGACCATAACCAGGCGGTGATGGAGCTGGGTGCCATGGTCTGTACACCGAGGAAGCCCCGTTGCGCTGACTGTCCGCTGTCCTCGAAGTGCATCGCTTTGCGCACCGACCGCATCGCCACGCTACCGGTGAAGGCCGGCCGGACCACCATACGGACGCGCCACTTCAACTACCTGCACATCCAGCGCGGCACCGGCCTCTTTCTGCGGAAACGCACGGCGAAGGACATTTGGCAGGGCCTATATGAGCTGCCCCTTCTGGAAACGGAAAAGCCACTGACCCCACGCACCTTCATGACAGCCCTGAAGCAGGAGTTCGGTGAGGGCTGGACCCTGCAGGCCATGACAGGACCTGTGAAACATGTGCTGAGCCATCAGCACATCCTGGCGCTGTTCTGGCAGGTGCTGCCACCCAAGGGCTTCCGCACGCCAAAGGAGTGGAGGTCCGTGGACCGGGAGGCCTTGGACCGGCACGCCCTGCCGCGGTTGCTGGAGCGCCACGTGATGCAGACCGGAGGGAATGAGCAACGCTGAACGAAGTCCTATCTTCGTCCATTCATCGAACACGTCATGGCTGGAGTCAACAAAGTGATCCTGATCGGCAACCTGGGTGCCGACCCCGAAGTGCGCCACCTTCAGAACGGCGCGAGCGTGGCCAATTTCCGCATCGCCACCAGCGAGACCTACAAGGACAAGACCACCGGCGAGAAGCGCGAGCAGACCGAGTGGCACAGCATCGTGGCCTGGCGCGGGCTGGCGGAGATCACCGAGAAGTATCTGCGCAAAGGCAGCAAGGTGTACGTGGAAGGCAAGTTGCGCACCCGCCAATGGCAGGACAAGGACGGCAACACCAAGTACACCACGGAGATCCATGCCGATGAGATGACCCTTCTGGACCGTCCCACGGGCAGTGACAACAGCCCGGCGATGACCGCACCGCGCCCCGCCACAGCCGGTCAACCGGTGAGCGACCGAGCGATGACCCAGGCACCTGACGATGCGGATGACCTGCCGTTCTAAGGCCACCGCACCTTCCACCTAGCACCGCCGGTTTGGAGCCTCCGTCCGCATATCCGTTCACCATCGCCCTTTACCTGCGTGCACTGGACCCCGTAACGGGTGTGGTAATCACGGCGATCGCGCTGTTGCTCGTGGCCTCGGCGGCGATGAGCGCCAGTGAAGTGGCCCTGTTCTCCCTCACCCCCACCCAGCTGCGCGACCTGAAGGAGCGCGGCGGCAGCGCGGGGCAGCGGGTGCTGGACCTGCTGGCGAAACCCCGTCGCCTACTGGCCACCATCCTCATCGCGAACAACTTCGTGAACGTGGGCATCGTGATCCTGAGCACCTACGCGGTGAACAGCCTGTTGGAACTCGATCGGATGCCCACCTACGTGGTGTTCGGCATCCAGGTGTTGGCGGTGACCTTTGTGATCCTGCTCATCGGCGAAGTGCTCCCCAAGGTGTATGCCACCACGGCACCGATGCGGGTGGCGCAGGGCATGGCGGGGCCGCTGCTGATTCTGCGCACGATCCTGAAACCGATCAGCGAGACGCTTGTCCGCAGCACCACCTTCATCGAGAAGCGTTACACCAAACGCAGTACGCAGAGCATCAGCGTGGATGCCTTGGGGCACGCCTTGGAACTGACCCAGGACGCCAGCACCACGGTGGAGGAACAGCGGATCCTGCGGGGCATCGTGAAGTTCGGCAACTTCGAGGTGCGCCAGATCATGCGCCCGCGGACCGAGGTGGTGGCCTTCGCCCAGGAGATCACCTTCAAACAGCTGCTGGCCTCGATCGTCGATTCGGGCTTCTCGCGCGTGCCCATCTACGAGGATACGCTGGACCGCATCGTGGGCATCCTCTACATCAAGGATATCCTGCCGCACATCGACAAGGAGGACCTGGACTGGCACAGCCTGATGCGCTCGCCCTACTTCGTGCCCGAAAGCAAGAAGCTGGACGACCTGCTGAAGGAATTCCAGAGCGAAAAGGTGCACCTGGCCGTGGTGGTGGATGAGTATGGCGGCACCAGTGGCATCATCACCTTGGAGGACGTCATCGAGGAGATCGTGGGCGACATCACCGACGAGTACGACGACGAGGACCTGATCTACAGCAAGCTGGACGACCGCACCTGGGTGTTCGAGGGCAAGGCCCCGCTCCCCGATGTGTACCGAGTGCTGGGTGTGGACGGCAGGCTCTTCGAGGAGAACAAGGGCGACAGCGGCACCCTGGGCGGCTTCATCCTGGAACTCACGGGCCGCATCCCCAAGAAAGGCGAGCGCGTGGACCTCCAGAACTACAGCTTCGTCGTGGAGGCCTCGGACAACAAACGTGTGCGGCGCGTGAAACTGATGATGCGCGATGAGGCTGTGGGTTGAGCTCATCTCCCTAGCCTTCGGCCTGCTGCTCCTGGTGGGCTGTGCCGAGGAGCCGACGCCCCGGCCACGGGGCTACTTCCGCATCGACCTGCCCGAACAGAGCTACGTGAGCTGGGCGGACAGCAGCGTCATGGCTGCGGAGATCCCGACCGCAGCACGTGTACAAAGGCGGACACGCGAAGCACCTGCGAAGTGGTACGATGTGCGCTACAGCGCGCTGCGCGCCACCGTACACCTCACCTGGACACCGGTGGACGGTGCACTGGGTGAATTGATCGAAGGGGCACACGTGTTCAAACAGACCCATGAGAGCAAGGCCGCACGCATCGGCAGCGAGCGTGTTCTGCGGCCGGAGGAACGGGTGTTCGGGACCTTGTTCAAGGTGGAGGGCGATGTGGCCAGTCCTTTCGTGTTCTACCTCACGGACAGCACGGACAACTTCCTCTACGGCGCGCTCTATTTCGATGTGCGCCCCAACGCGGATTCGCTGGCACCGGTGACGGAGCGCATCCGCGCCGACATGCAGCACCTGGCCACTACGCTGCGCTGGCAGTGATCCCGCGACCGGTGCGGTGCAGGGCGATCAGCATCACCGCCAGGAGCAGGAGCGCCCCGAACTGGTGCGCCACACCAAGGGAGATCTGCACCTGGGTGAGCAGCGTGAACACACCGAGCAGGAACTGGACGACCACCATGCCGATCATCAAGGTCCAGACGCCGCGGAGACTTGGCTCCTTCCGGTAGCGCAGGGCGAAGGCCACCACAGCGATGGCCACCAGCCACGCCAGGTTGCGGTGGATGAACTGCACGCCATCGCGGTGGTCGGTGAAGTCCTTCCAAAGGCTTCCGAAGGCGGTGACGTTGGCGGGCATGAACTCACCGTTCATCAGCGGCCAAGTGTTGTACATGCGGCCGGCGTCCAGGCCTGCCGTGAAGGCGCCCCAGATGATCTGAAGCACCACCAGCGCCAGCAGCCAGCGCACCTGTGTGGCCTGAGGCGAACCATCGCCACCGATGGCTCGGCGCTCCTCCCGCAGGTCGAGTACGGTCCAGAGCACCAAGGCGAACACCGTGAAGGCCGCCGAAAGGTGGATGGCCAGCCGGTAGTGGCTCACATCGGGATCGTCCTGCAGGCCGCTGGCCACCATGAACCAGCCCAGGGCACCCACCGATCCGCCACCGATGAGGATGGCCACCGTGCGTTTCAGCAACCAGCCCTTCAACAGGCCTTTCCGGAGGAAGAGAGCGAAGGGGATGATGAAGACCAGTCCCATGAGGCGGCCCCAGTTGCGGTGGAGGTATTCCCAGAAGAAGATTCCCTTGAAGCCCGCCAGGTCCATGTGCTGGTTCTTCAGCGTGTACTCCGGGATCTGTTGGTACTTGGCGAAAGCCTCCTGCCATTCGGCCTCATTCAGCGGAGGAAGGGCACCCATGATGGGCTTCCACTCGGTGATGCTGAGGCCGCTGCCAGTGAGGCGCGTGATGCCGCCGATGAGCACCATGCACGCGATGAGGATACAACCTGAGATCAGCCAGTAGGTGACCGGCCTGAGCGGATACGCTTCCCTTGGAACCATGCGGTGTGCAAAAGTAACCAACACCACATGCAGGGAAGGGTTCGCACATCACCGGGGAGGCGCTGAAAAAGGGGCGCGCAAGGCCGGCGCAGGAAGGAAACGCGAGATCTAGCCGCGGAGCAGACCAGCGAGCAGCGACACCACGTTGGGCAGCAGGGTGGTGGACGGCGCATAGACGCTTACACCGTTCTTCTCCTTGTCCCCCGCCGCTTCGTCGGTGGTGGCACCCGCGCCACGCACCTGCTTGGTGATGGTGACGGCCAGCACCTTGTACTGCCCGTCATGCAGGGCCTGGATGGCCTCCACCATCTGGGCATCGGTGACCTGGCTCTCGTCGTAGGTCACGATGGCGTGATCGCGTTCATCACCCTCCACGAAGGTGATGTCGGTCCCGGCCACACCGGGCAGCTTGGCCAGGGCCTTCTTGATGGAACCGCCGCACATCATCTCGCAGCTCATGCCATCGATGCTCAGGTCGGCCACGGTGACGGGTGTGCCGCTGGTGATGGCCACCTCGTTCACCACACGCTCAATGCCCGCCAGTGCCGCATCAGCGGCCACTTCGGCCGGCTCCGGTGCAGTGCTGCACGACGCCATCAGGACGAATGCGGCCAGGGGGAGGAGCAGAAGATGTTTCATGATCGATGCGGTGTTGGCATGCATGGGACGAACGGGCACCCAAAGAGGTTTCAAAAGTAATTCAACAAAGGCCCTGCGGTACTTTCGTCGTCCCTTTTCGAACGGACCGCCCCGCCGGCTGTTCTCACCGCCATGGAACGTGAACGGCCCACCCCGCTTGTCTGGCCCCTGCTGATCATCCTGGCCCTGGTCTGGGGCAGCTCCTTCATCCTGATGAAACGCGGGCTGTACGAGGATGGTGTGCCCATGTTGAGCGCCTGGCAGCTGGCCACCGTGCGGCTCTCCATCGCCTGGCTGGCGCTATCGCCCTTCCTGCTGCGCCACTACGGCTTCCTGCGGACACACGCGCTGCCGCTCCTGGGCACGGGGGTGCTGGGCAACGGCATACCGGCCTTCCTTTTCGCCACGGCCCAAAGCCGCATCGACAGCTCCCTCTCAGGAATGCTCAACAGCCTGACGCCGCTGATGACCCTGCTCACCGGCGTGCTGTTCTTCGCCACCCGGGCGCGTGGCATCCACCTCATCGGCATCGTGGTAGGCCTCGTGGGGGCCGTGGGGCTCATCTTCTCGAACAGGGACGACGGTCCCCTCACCTTGTCCATCTACGCCCTGATGCCGGTGATCGCCACGCTGTGCTATGGCCTGAGCGGCAACATCGTGAAGCGGCAGCTCTACAGCCTGCCTCCCATCGCCACCGCCGCGCTGGCACTCACCTTCGTGGGTCCGGTGAGCATCGTGCTGGCCCTGACCAGCGGGCTGCCGGAGACCTTGAGGACCGTTCCCGGGGCCTGGAAGGCACTGGGCTACGTGTCCGTGCTGGCGGTGATGAGCTCCGCCGTGGCCCTGGTGCTTTGGAACGTGTTGCTGCAGCGCACTTCGGCCCTGCGGGCCTCGTCGGTGACCTACCTGATGCCGGTGGTGGCCATCGGCTGGGGACTGCTGGACGGTGAATCCATCGCGTTCCAGCAGCTCGCCATGATCGCGTTGGTGCTCAGCGGCGTCTACATCGTGAGCGTCGCCGAGCGCGCCCGATGACCAGCGAAGCCCTGGCTGCCACATCTTTGCGCCATGTATCAAGGCCAGAAGGTGATCGTGGTGCTGCCTGCCTACCGGGCGGCGCTGACGTTGAAACAGACCTATGACGAGATCCCCTTCGACCTCGTGGACGATGTGGTGCTGGTGGATGACAAAAGTCCGGACAACACCGTGGAGGTGGCGCGGCAACTGGGCATCCGCCACGTGGTGGTGCATGACGTGAACAAGGGCTACGGTGGCAACCAGAAGAGCTGCTACGACAAGGCCAAGGAGCTCGGGGCCGACATCGTGGTGATGCTTCACCCCGACTACCAGTACACCCCCAAGCTGCTCGGCAGCATGATCATGCTCCTCGGCAACGGCGTCTACCCCGTGGTGTTCGGTTCGCGGATATTGGGCGGGGGCGCATTGAAGGGGGGCATGCCGATGTACAAGTACATTGCCAACCGTTTCCTCACGCTCACGCAGAACCTGTTGATGGGTGAGAAGCTCAGCGAGTACCACACAGGCTACCGTGCCTTCCACCGCAAGGTGCTGGACGCCTGCCCCTACCACCTGTGCTCGGACGACTTCGTGTTCGACAACCAGATGATCGGGCAGATCTTCTGGCACCGCTTCGAGATCGCCGAGATCACCTGCCCCACCAAGTACTTCGACGAGGCCAGCAGCATCAACTTCAGCCGCAGCATGACCTACGGTTTCGGCGTGCTGAACGTGAGCTTCCGTTATTTCCTGGCGCGCACCGGGCTGATGGGCTGGGCCCTGCTGGGCAAGCGCTGAACCGCTGCGCCGCTACCTTCAGCCCATGTTCACCCGAGGCCGCATCCAAGTGCTCATCCTGGTGTTGGCGGCCCTGCTATTCATACCCGGTCTCGGGGCCGTGCACCTGTTCGATTGGGACGAGATCAACTTCGCGGAGATCGCGCGGGAGATGGTCGTCACCGGCAACTGGGCGCAACCGCAGATCGACTACCTCCCCTTCCACGAGAAGCCGCCGCTGTTCATCTGGCTGCAGGCCCTGAGCATGACCGCCTTTGGCGTGGGTGAGTTCGCCGCACGGCTGCCCAATGCGCTTTGTGGACTGCTCACCCTGTTGGTCCTGTTCCGCATCGGTGAGCGGTTGCGCGGACGGTCCTTCGGGTTCCTCTGGGCGCTGGCCTATGTAGGCTCCATCCTCCCGCACCTCTACTTCCGCAGCGGCATCATCGACCCGTGGTTCAACCTTTTCATCTTCCTGGGGCTGCACGCCATCGTCACTCTGGTGCAGTGCGATCCCGCACGGAGCGAAGGCGCCCTCAATGCGCGTAATGGCAAACACGCCTGGGCGGCCGGGCTGTTCCTGGGCCTGGCGGTGCTGACGAAGGGTCCGGTGGGCGTGCTCATTCCCGGTCTGGCCATGGGCGTATACTGGGTATGGGGCCGGTTCAGACCCTACCTGCGCTGGCGGCACATCGGCATCATCGCCCTGTCCACCGTGCTCACCATCAGCACCTGGGCCGTCATCGATCTGCTGCGCAACGGGCCGGAGTTCATGGTGGCGTTCTTCTGGCGCCAGGTGGCCATGCTCACCACGGAGGATGCCGGTCATGGCGGCTTCTTCGGCTATCACTTCGTGGTGCTGCTCCTGGGATGTTTCCCGGCTTCCGTGTTCGCCCTTCAGGAACTGCTTCGACCCACACGCAGCGGTGATGCGGACCGCAACGACCACCGCCGCTGGATGGTGATCCTGTTCTGGGTGGTACTCATCCTGTTCAGCGTCGTGAAGACCAAGATCGTGCACTACAGCAGCATGGCCTACTTCCCGCTGACCTACCTCGCTGCGCTGCAACTGGAACGGATCTGGATGAAGCGCGAGGCCTTCGGGTGGTCGCGTTTCCTGGTCGGTGGCCTGGGCTCATTGATCGCTTTCATCTTCATCGCTGCACCGCTGGTGGGAATGAACATCGAGGTCCTCAAGCCATTGCTCGCCCAGGATCCCTTCGGCCAGGCGAACCTCGATGCCGATGTGCGATGGACCGGGCTGGAAATGGTGGCCGGTCTGCTGCTGCTGGGCACCCTGCTGGGTGGCCACCACCTGCATGGCAAGGCGCGCTACCGCGAGGCGGTGGTGGCTGTGTTCGGAGGCGTGGCACTGTTCGTCACCGTGACCCTGTTCTTCTTCATCAACCGCATCGAGTGCTATTCACAGCGTGCAGCGATCACCTTCTTCGAGGAACGCCAGGCGGAGGAGTGCTACGTGATCACCCGGAACTACAAGAGCTACGCGCACCTCTTCTACACGCGTAAGCCGCCAGTGACGGATCCGCGGGCGCACGATGAGGAGTGGCTGCTGTACGGTGACATCGATCGGCCCGTGTATGTGGTCTGCAAGGTCACAGCGGCGGAAGAGGTGGCCACCGTCCGGACGCTGACCGAGGTGGGCCGGGAGAACGGTTTTGTGTTCTTCCGGAGGGAACCGTAGGAACTTCAGGTGCAGGCCTTTAGCTTTCGATTCCAAACCACCGGTCCATGAAAGCACCCTACGCGCTCAAACTTCTTTCGGCCTGCCTGTTGCTATCGCTGTTCACCCTGAACGGCTATGCCCAGGGCGACACGTGTACCACGGCCCTTTCGGTCGTAACCGGGGTGCACTTGGCCGATGGTCCCAATAGTGGCGATGGCCAGGGTGGTATTTTTGCTTGCGGTAGTGGACAGGATGGCGATTGGTACACCTACACCCCATCCTTCACCGGTGCCATCACCATCACCAGCTGCCATCCGCTCAACAACAATCTTGATGATGACACCTACGTGAAGGTGTTCACGGGTGAATGTGGTGCGTTGACCTGCATCGGGTACAATGATGACATGGGTGGCAACA
Organism: Chryseobacterium gleum; assembly: GCA_945872795.1. GTDB lineage: Bacteria > Bacteroidota > Bacteroidia > Flavobacteriales_F > PHOS-HE28 > PHOS-HE28. The sequence continues at coordinate 41,846 of CAMCAZ010000002.1, read as the reverse complement.
GCTGTCCCAATTACAACTTCGCTTCATTCCTTGAAGTTCAGGTCACCGCTGGGGAGACCTACTACATCGTATGGGTGGACGCATTCGATGACGATGCCTTCTACTGGGAGCTGAGCGAATGTGCGGGCACGGTCACCGGTGTGACCTACAGCGACGCCAACAGCAATGGCACGCGCGAAGCAGAAGAGGACCAGGTGGATGTGATGTTACAGATCGAACCAGGCGGGATGTTCCGTTCCGCCAGCAGCGACCCCTATTCCTTCTGCTCCGACCTGGGCACCTACACCGTTTCGGTGCCCAACCCACCACTGTACCACACCGTGGTGCCCGCCACGCAGAGCTTCACCATCGCCGCACAGGGCGATCAGGTCACGGGCCTCGACTTCGCGCTGCAACCCACACCGGGCATCTATGACGCCAGCGTGGCGCTCTGGGGCTGGAATCCTTGGATCGGCAATAACACCACGCTGAACATCAGCTACGCCAACATCGGCACCGAGACCGCGGACGCCACGGTGACCCTCGTCCTGGACCCCTTGCTCTCCTTCGTGGAGGCCTCGGTGACCGAGACCTCCGTGAGCGGCCAGATGGTGAGCTGGGACCTGGGCGCGTTGCCCGCGGGCGCCAACGGCACCATCACCGTCACCATCTTCACTGCCATCACGGCTGAACCCAACGAGCCGGTGAGCAACACCGTGTCCATCGCCACCATCCAGACGGACATCAACGCCACCAACGACAGTGATGTGCTCAACGGTATCGCCACCACGGCCTACGACCCCAACGACAAGCGCGTGGACCTAGGGACCATCACACCGGACGATGTGCTGGAGCAAAAGCCCCTCGAGTACATCATCCGTTTCCAGAACACCGGCAACGCCCCTGCGGTGAACGTGGTGATCAAGGACTCGCTGGACGGTGATTGGGACCTGAGCACCTTCGAGATGGTTGGCGCCACACATCCTTACACGGTCACGGTCAACAACGAGGTCGCCATCTGGACCTTCGCCAACATCTTCCTGCCTGACAGCTTCGTGGACCCGCTCGGCAGCATCGGCAGCTTCCACTACCGCATGGCCCCAAAGAGCACGCTGGTGCTCGGCGATCAGCTCACCAACCGCGCCGACATCTACTTCGACTACAACGATCCGGTGCTCACCAACACGACCGTCACCACCGTGACACTGCCCACCGGCATCGATGCCGTGACCGTGAACAACGGCCTGCGCATGCACCCCTCGCCCAGCAATGGGCAGGTGAACATCACCTGGACCCGTGCCGATGTTGCTAACGCACAGCTGATCGTCCTGGATGCTCTAGGCCGCGTTGCTGCCACGGTGTCCTTGAACCAGCTCGTTGCACAGAGCACCCGCACCATCGACCTCAGCACCCTCGCTCCAGGCACCTACACGGCCTGGTTGCAAGGCACTGGCATGGATGCCCGCAGCCGCTTCGTCATCCAGCGCTGAACCCTCACCCGATCATGGAAAAAGGGCGCTCCTCGGAGCGCTCTTTTCAATTGTCCCCACCTTCGCACCATGGACCTTTCCCACATCCTCACCCACCTCGGCGAAGAGCGCGAGCTCGGCTACGACGCTGTTGTACCGCCCATCGTGCAGAGCGGCAATTTCACCTATCCCACGGTGGCGGCCATGCGCGCCACGGTGCAGCAAGAGTTCGACCGGCCGCTGTACACGCGCGGCTTCAACCCCACGGTGGCCATGCTGAGGAAGAAGCTCGCCGCGCTGGAACATGCCGAGGATGCCCTCGTCTTCAGCAGTGGCAGTGCCGCCATCGCCGCGGCGGTGATGAGCTTCACCAAGGCCGGGGATCACATCGTGTGCGTGCACAAACCCTACAGCTGGACGAAGAAGCTCCTGGCCGAACTGCTGTCGCGCTTCGGGGTGGAGCACAGCTTCGTGGATGGCACGGATGCGGAGAACTATCGCCGTGCGCTTCGGCCCAACACCACCTTTTTCATCCTGGAGAGCCCCAACTCGCTCACCTTCGAACTGCAGGACCTGGCCGCCGTGGCGGCGATCGCAAAGGAGCACGGCATCATCACCCTCTGCGACAACAGCTTCAGCAGTCCCCTGTTCCAGAACCCCATCGACCACGGCATCGACCTGGTGGCCCACAGTGCCACCAAGTACCTGAACGGACACAGCGATGTGGTGGCCGGCATGCTCGCGGGCAGCCATGCGCACATCAGGCAGGTGATGGCCCGTGAGTTCATGACCCTCGGACCCGCGCCCTCACCGCATGATGCCTGGCTGCTGATGCGCGGACTGCGGACCCTGGAGCTGCGCGTGAACCGAAGCGCCGACAATGCCGCGAAGGTGGCCCGCTTCCTGGAGGCGCACCCCAAGGTGAAGCGCGTGCATTGGCCCGGACTGGAAAGCCACCCGCAGCATGCCCTCGCCAAGCGGCAGATGACCCGTGTGGCGGGGCTGATGTCCATTGAACTGGATGCGCCCGACGAAGCCGCCGTGGAACGCTTCTGCGATTCCTCGGAACGCTTCCTCATCGCCGTGAGCTGGGGCGGCTATGAAAGCCTGCAATGGCCCGTATGCGCGCTGAAAGGGCCCAGCGGCTACTACACCGAACTGCCCTTCACCATGATCCGCCTGTACATCGGCATCGAGGATGCGGATGCCCTGATCGCGGACCTGGAGCAGGCACTGGGGCGGATCTAGAGAGGTCCTACTTCTTCCGGAAGAACAAGCGGATGTGCACGCCCGTGAAGCGCCAATGCTCGCGGAGGCGGTTCTCCAGGAAACGCTCGTAGCTCGGCTTGATGTACTGCGGGAGGTTGCAGTAGAAGACGAAGGAAGGCACGTAGGTGGGTAGCTGGGTGATGAACTTGATCGTCACCTGCTTGGCCTTGTACATCGGCGGCGGCTGGCGTTCGATGATGGGCAGCAGCACATCGTTCAGCTTGCGGGTGGGGATGCGGCGTTTGCGGTCCTCATACACCTGCATGGCCAGTTCCATGGTCTTCAGGATGCGCTGCTTCTCCAGCACGGAGATGAAGAGCACGGGCACATCGGTGAAGGGCTCGATGCGTTTCTTCACATCGGCCTCAAAGGCCTTCATGGTGTTGGTCTCCTTCTCGATCAGGTCCCACTTGTTCACCAGCACCACCAGACCCTTCCCGTTCTTCTGGACCAGCGAGAGGATGTGCAGGTCCTGTTGCTGGACCCCTTCCTGGGCATCGATCATCAGCAGGCACACGTCGCTGTCCTCGATGGCGCGCACGGAGCGCAGCACACTGTAGAACTCGATGTCCTCATCGACCTTGCTCTTCCGGCGCAACCCTGCGGTGTCCAGCAGCATCACGTCATAGCCGTACACCGACCATCGCGTGTTGATGGGATCGCGCGTGGTGCCGGCCACGGGCGTCACGATGTTCTGTTCACGACCGAGCAGTGCGTTCACGAGAGACGATTTCCCCACGTTGGGCTTGCCGATGATGGCGAACTTCGGGATGTCCGGTTCCTCCTCCTCGCTGGGTTTGGAGAAGCTGTTCACCAGTTCATCGAGGAGCTCCCCGGTGCCTGCTCCGGAGGCCGAGGCGATGCAGTAGACCTCGCCCAGGCCCAGGGAGTAGAACTCCGTGGCGGCGATGCGGCGGTTGTGCTCGTCCACCTTGTTGACGGCCACCAGCACGGGTTTCTTCGCACGGCGCAGCATCTTGGCGATGGCCTCGTCCATGGCGGTGATGCCATCGGCCACATCGACCATGAAGAGGATCGAATCGGACTCCTCGATGGCGAGGTTGACCTGCTTCCGGATCTCGGACTCGAAGACGTCATCGCTGCCGGTGACGTAGCCGCCGGTATCGATCACGCTGAACACCACACCGTTCCACTCGGCCTTGCCGTAGTGTCGGTCACGCGTGGTGCCTGCGGTGGGGTCCGTGATGGCCTCCTTCCGCTCGATCAAGCGGTTGAACAGCGTGCTCTTTCCCACGTTGGGACGGCCTACGATCGCGACGATATTTCCCATGTTCTTCTTGCGTGGCCCAGCCGATCAGCGCGATGCGCGGACCATCAGTAGCCGTATTTCTTCAGTTTGCCTGCATCATCGCGCCAATCGGGGTCCACCTTCACCTTCAGGTCCAGGAAGACCTTGCGGTCGATGTATTTGGAGATGGCGATGCGGGAATAGGTTCCCAGGCGCCGCAGCGAATCACCGCCCTTGCCGATGATGATGCCCTTCTGGCTGTCGCGCATCACGATCACATCCGCCTGGATGCGCACGATGTCCGGAGCTTCCTCGTAGCTGTTCACCACCACCTGCGTGCTGTAGGGGATCTCCTGCTTGTAGATCGAGAGGACCTTTTCCCGGATCATCTCGCTCACGAAGAAGCGCATGTTCCGATCACTCAGCTCATCCTTGGGGAAGTAAGCAGGATGTTCGGGCAGGTGTTGGATGAGGTAGGCCCGCAGCTCGCCGACGTTAAGCCCATGCAGGGCCGAGAGCGGCACCACCTTGGCCTCCGGGAATTCCTGCTGCCAGGTCTCCAGCGCCGCGAGGATGGCGGCCTCATCACCGGTATCCACCTTGTTCACCAGCAGGACCATGGGGCCCTTGAACCAGCGCGCCCGTTTCAGCAGCTCCTCCGAACGTTCCGGGCGCTGGCCCAGTTCCACCATCACCACCAGGATGTCGGCGTCGCTCAGGGATTCGTTCACCGCGTCCATCATGCGTTCCTGCATGGGGTACTGCGGATCGAGTATGCCGGGCGTATCGCTCAGGACCACCTGGTAGTCGTCACCGTTCAGCAGGCCGAGGATGCGGTGTCGCGTGGTCTGGGCCTTGGGGTTCACGATCACCAGTTCCTCGCCCAGCAAGGCATTGAGCAAGGTGCTCTTCCCTGTGTTCGGTTCCCCGATGATGTTGACGTATCCGGCCTTGTGTGCCATGGCGTACTGGTTCGGTACTAAACTAAAGAACCCGGCTTTTGCCGGGTTCGCTCGTAGCGGGGGCAGGACCCGGACCTGCGTCCGCCGTACGGCGGATATGAGCCCGACGAGCTACCCCAACAGGGAGCGAAGGAATTCCCGACCTGATCCGGACTTGAGCTGTCGTTCCCTTGTTCGAGCGGTTTTTCGGTCAATACATTCTTCCTTGTAGAGGATGACCCAGGGGCGGTAGTGCACCGTCCAGCCTTTCGTGGCCAGTTCATTGTGCGACCTGTAACGGTCGTCCAGATCACTGGTCTCGACCACGTAGATCTTGTCGTGGACAGGTGAGTACAGCGCGTACACCCAATGAGGCATCCTACAAAGAAAAGAGCCCGGCTCTCACCGGGCTCTTCGTAGCGGGGGCAGGACTCGAACCTGCGGCCTTCGGGTTATGAGCCCGACGAGCTACCATCTGCTCCACCCCGCAATGGACCGCAAATGTAGTCTTTCTTAGGGAACGGACCCCAAGTTCTTTTCAGGGAAGCACCTTTACTGCGATCGGCGCCAGCTCACGTACCGGTCCCTGGCCGTTGGCCAGCTGTCCCCGGATATTCTCCACGTAGACCTGATCACCCGGCCGAAGCGCCTTCAGGGCCTCCCGCATCTCATGCGTGAAGGCATTTCCCGTGGCATCGAGGAAGACGGGCATACCGCCCCGGCGCACGATGGACAACTGGAAGCGTTTGACCTTCCAGGGATCACCGAACTCCGACCCGATGGGCTTGGCCACGATGCCGGTGGAAGCGGTCAGCTTCGACCGGAGCGCCTTGGTATCCGTGGGGTCCAGCCCGGCGATATAGGCGGTGGGGGCAGGCAGGTCCTTCACCCGGAACACGACGGGGCCGATCCTGCGCGAGGAACCATCGGGCATGGTGACCGTGGCGAACACCTCGGCCGTGCTGGCGGTCATGCCACTGGCCACCCAGGAATTACCATTCCGCACGATGCGACCGCTGGAGATGGATGCCTGCACCTGTTCGGCCGGCACGCCCGGAACCGAAAGGTCGATGGGGTTCTCCACGCCGCGGTACAGCACGTTCATCTTGGTAGGTGAGGCCACGAGCAGCGGCGCCATGACCTGGTACGACACGGAGTAGGGGATCTCCTCGGTGCCCTTCGGACCTTCGAAGCGGATCACGCCTTCCACCAGATGCTCGCCCACACGATCGGCCCGGGCACGCAGCTTCGCCTTGCCATCCGTGCCGATGGGCAGCGGTGCCCCACCGTTCACTGTCACCAGCGGCGCGTTGCGTGGATCATAGGCCGCGAGGAAGACATCGGCCCGGAACGAATCGCCCACCATCACCAGGTTGCTCTGGGGGATCACGGCCGTGGTCAGCGTCCCGAACTTGTAGTCCGCGGATTCCACGGAACGGTACAACCACCGCACCACATCGTTCTCCGCGCTGCGGATATCGGCCTGCAGCTTGGACAGGGTGGCCACCCCGGCGGCCAGCGGCACATCATAGAAGTTGATGGACTCCCAGTTGTTCATCGTGCCGGAGGCATCCCGCCGGTCCTGCAGGTCGAAGAGGAGGTCCAGTGAGGCCGCCAGCTCGGGACCACGGCTTCCCACGAGGCTCTTCAACGAATCGCGGAACTGCCCGATCCGGACCTTCAGGTCATACGCACCGTTCGCCGCCCGGTGCGGGGAGGAGGGTTCGCTGCCGATCATGCGGGTGGTGAGCACCTCGCGATCATCCTTCGCCTCCAAGGCCATCAGGGCGCGCAGGGTATCGCCACCCTGTGCATCCGCTCCACGCAGGGCATGCAGGGGGATGCCATCGGCTTCGGCCATCGCCTCGCCCTTGATCCGGTCGATGGCCCGCACCAGGGAATCCGCCTGCGCCTGCACCCTCAAGGCATGGGCGTGCGTGGCTCCGAACTTCTCCGGGAAGCGTTCTGCGGCATCCGCGAACACGGCATATTCCAGCTGGGAGCGTTGCGCATGCGCCCGTTCGCTGCGTACGAGGTCGGCGTCCATGATGGCGAACGCGTCCAGCACCTCCTTGCTCACGTTCATCGCCAGCATGGCGGTGAGCACGAGGTACATCATGTTGATCATCTTCTGCCGGGGAGGCATCTGCGCACTGGCCATGGCAAGGTGGTGTTTCGCCAGCGCGACAGTGCGCTGTACGACAACCCCAATGCGGGCCCGGCGGACGGGTAACGGAACCGATGCTACGCGAGCTCCTGCAGCTGGGCGGAAGTGCGCTCCCACTCCTCCATGACGGAGGCGATGCGTTTGGCCAGGTCGCCCAACTGCGTGTAGCCCTTCTGCATCTCCTCGTCGGAGCGGCCACCTTTCAGGACCACGGCCTGCAATGCCTTCTCCTCAGCCTCCAGTTCGGCGAGCTGCTTCTCCAGGCGTTCCACCTGGTTCTGCACGCGGCGCTTGTCCTTTTCGCGGTCGCGCTTGTCGCGCTGATCACTGCCCTTCGCGGCCTTCTCCTCCTTCACCCGTGCGGATGACTTGCCGATGTCCGCGCCCTGCAGGGCCTTGCGTTTCTCGATCAGTTCCAGGATGTCCATGTGCTGGTCGCGGATCCGGAGATCGTCGAGCTCCAACAGGCGATGGGTGAGCCCGGTGAGGAAGTCACGGTCGTGGCTCACCAGCAGGAAGGTGCCTTCGTAGTTCTTGAGCGCCTCCTTCAGCACATCCTTGCTCTGGATGTCCAGGTGGTGCGTGGGTTCGTCCAGGATGAGGAAGTTCAGAGGCTTGAGCAGCATGCAGCACAGGGCCAGGCGCGCGCGCTCACCGCCGCTCAACACCTTCACCTTCTTGTCCACATCCTCACCGCTGAACATGAACGCGCCGAGCATGGCACGCACCCGCACACGGTTGTCCTCGCTGGCCGCTTCCTCGGCGGTTTCGATCACGGTACGTTGCGGCGTCATGCGCTCGGGCATGTCCTGCGCGTAGTAGCCGATGATCACGTTGTGGCCCAGCTTGATCTCTCCCTCATAGGGTTCCTCGCCCATGATCATGCGCACCAGGGTGGACTTTCCCGTCCCGTTGGCACCCACCAGGGCCAGGTGCTCGCCCTTGGCCAGGGTCAGTTCGGCGTTGCTGAAGATGTGCTTGTCGCCGTAGGCCTTGCTCACGCCCTTCACTTCGCAGACGATCTTCCCGGAGTTGGGGGCGGGCGGGAATTTCACCAGCATCTTGCGCAGGTCCTCGTCCTCCACCTCAATGCGGTCCAGCTTCTCCAGCTTCGTGATCAGGCTCTGCGCGAAGGATGCCTTGCTGGCCTTCGCCCGGAACTTGTTGATGAGCTTCTCGGTCTCGTCGATGTAGCGCTGCTGCTCCTTGGCCGCTGCGGACTGCTGCTCGCGCTCGATCTTGCGCAGTTCCACGTATTGGCTCCAGGGCACCTTGCGGTCGATGATCTTGCCGTTGCTCACTTCCAGCGTGCGCTTCGTCAGGCGATCGAGGAAGGTCTTGTCGTGTGAGATGAGCACCAGCGCTGCCGGGTAGGAACGGAGCAGGTCCTCCAGCCACTGGATGGCGGGCAGATCGAGGTGGTTGGTGGGCTCGTCCAGCAGCAGCAGGTCGGGCTGCATGAGGAGGATGCGGGCCAGCTCGGCGCGCATGCGCCATCCACCGCTGAGCTCGCTCATCAGGCGGTGCATGTCCTTCTCGATGAAGCCGATGCCCTTGAGCATGCGCTCGATCTGCATGTCATGGTCGGCGGCACCGATGGCATTGAGGCGCTCATGGGCGTGGGCCAGCAGGGTGGCCAGCTCGATGGCCTCCTCGTCGGTGGTGGCCTTTTGCAGGTCCTGCTCGATGCGGTCCAGGGAAGCGTTGAGGGTCATGGCCTCCTCGAAGGCCTTCTCCGCCACCTGCCAGGGGGTCAGGGCCAGGTTGTGGGCCATTTCCTGGGGCAGATAGCCCATGGTCAGCTCCTTCGGTTTCCCGATGGTGCCCTTGTCGAAGGGCTGCTGGCCCGCCATGATCTTCAGCAGCGTGCTCTTGCCGGCACCATTGCGGCCCACCAGGCCGATGCGGTCCTCGCTTCCGATGAAGAAGGAGATGTCGTCGAACATCGGCCGTTGACCGAAATGCAGGGTAAGGCCTTGTACTGTGATCATCGCTGGAAGTCGCCTGTTGGGCTGAAAAAGCCCGCAAAAGTAGTCATCCTGAACGGGTTGCCGTCCGGATCAGTAGTTCCACAGGTCGAAGTGGAGCAACTAGAGCTGCTCTCGGACACCCTCGGCCTCCAGCAGTGCATCCAGTCCGATCTGGTATTCGTCGGTGCTCCGGTCCATGGCGTTCCCAACCTTCAGGATGGCCGCATATCTAGCCCACGGCCACCACAGCGGTCGAGAGGACCCTTACCACACCACGGACGGGACTGACGTTCATGGACCCGGAACGTCAATGGTCCGGAAATCGTCTATGGCGCGAACGAAGAAGCCCCTCGATCGCTCGAGGGGCTTCCATGAAGATCGGTGCCGATCAGAAGTTCCAGAGGTCGTGCTCGAACTCAAAGAGCTGTTGCTTGATCTCTTCACCTTCGAGCAGGGCGTTCAGGCCCGTCTTGTACTGATTGATGCCTCGATCGTAAACGTTGCTCCACTTGGTGATGTAGCTGCTGAACTGGCGCTTCCAGAAGATATCCTCGAAGCTGCGGCGCTCCGCATCGTTCTCCCGGTTGAAGGCATCCCAGTTGGCGAATACATAGCGGCACTCGGGGTAGTACAGCCAGAACAGTGGCGAATAGCCCCTGATCTCCCCGTCCTCACCACGCTTCTCCTGCATCGGCGCGATGCCCAGGATGCGGATGTCCATCGTGGAGCGTTGCTTGTCGAAGATCCAGTCCTCCTTGATGTTGTACATCATGATGTCCCGGCTCTCCAGGTTGATCTCCTGCACCACCATATCCATGTCACCGCTCTCGAGATTCTCGGTGTACTGGGTGTCGAGGCGGGTGAAGAGCTCCTTCAGTTCGCTGGCGAGCAGCGGCTTCTTGAACTCATCGTCTGTGCCCACAGGTCCCACGCTGTAGGCGGTGATGGAACCGTCCACCATTAGACCCTGACGGATCACATCGAAGAGGCTCTTGCGGTCGTTGATGGCCTCTGTGGGGAAATACAACGGATGGTTCATCTTCTCCCGCAGGTCGATGGTGCGCCAGACGCGACGGGCCCACATCACGTCCGCTTCGCGGATATGGGTGTATGGGACCACACGTTTGGTCTTGGTGTGCTCCTTGATGTAGGCTCCATCGAGCACGGTCTGGGCATTGACCTTTGGGGCCGCCCACACGCCTGTCGCAGCGATCGCCGCGATGGCCAGGATGTTCTTCAGGTTCCTCATCTTGGTTCGATTCAGCAGGTTAGATCACACCACCTTGAACGAAAGTCCACCCAGGTTCCGTACAGTTCCATCCGGACCGCGGGCCTTGATGCCCTCGATGTAGATCTTCTGTCCGGGCTTGGCTTTCTTGAACATTTCCTTCATGTCACCGCTCACGGCAGCACCCTTGGTCACTTTCTCCAGTGGTACACCGTTCACGATCATGGTCACGCGGTACTCCACCACCTCGAATTTCAGGTCGAACTCGAAGTTCTCCATCTTGGCGATGACACCGGCGGCAGCGGTCAGCTCGGCCTTCTTGATGTTCTCGTCGTTCACGCTCTTGCCGGCGAAGTAGGGCGTCGGGTTGGGAACGTTCTTCACACGGAACTTCATGCCGGGCATCGGTTTCTTGGTCCCGTCGGGGTTGGTCACCGTAGCACCGATGGTCGCTTCCGCCTCCTTCCCGGGTCGCATGATGTAACCATCCGCGGACTTGGTCAGGGTGCCATTGGAAGCCGTTGCCATGATGTCCTTGTTGCTGTAGCCGGAAACGCTCACACTGACAGGGTTATCCACACCGCGGTAGAACACGTTCATCTTGGTCGGGCTGACCACAAGGGAAGGTGCCGCCACCTCGTAGGTGGTCTCGAACCATTCAACGGTCTCCTCACCGCCCACGGGCTTGAATTTGATGATGCCACGCACGGTCTGCAGACCGGCACCACCTGCAACTCGCTCCAGCACGGCCTTGGCGCCGTTCATAGGCAACTTGATGGCTTCGCCATTGATCTTCTTGGCCACGGTATCCACCGTAGCTCCAGGACCGGCGATGTAGACCTCCGGGGCGTTCTGGTCATCGTAAGCACCCAGGAAGATCTCCGCCGTGTACTTGCTTCCCACGGTCACGTAGCTGCTCAGCGGCTTCACGATGGTGGTGAGCTTGTTGAACTTGAAGCTCTTTCCTTCCACGGCGTCCATCATCCGCTTCACCACTTCCCCTTCCGCGTTACGCACATCAGCCTGGATCTTGCTCAGGATGGTGATTCCGGCGGCCAAAGGCACGTGGTAGAAGTTGATGCTCTGCCAGTTGTTCATGGTGCCCGATGCATCCTTGCGGTCATCGAAGTTGAACACCCGGTCCATGGAAGCGGACAGCTCGGTGTCATCCTTACGGCTGTTCTTCACCAATTCGCGGAAGGCCTCCAGCTTCGTCCTCAGGTCGGTCGCGGACATAGGACCGTCCTTGGGATTGGCAGGTTCATCGCCGATCAGCAGGTTGGTGAGCTCATCGTGACTGTCCTTCTTGGTCACCTTGGCCAAGTCCACGATCCGACCGTCACCGAGGACCACGCTGTCGCGCGGCCACCCTTCAGCGGTCATGATCGCCTTGGCCTTGATGGAGTCCACGTAAGAGATGATCTCGGAACCTGCTGTCTTGATCTTCTTCGCTTCGTTCCAGGCCGCACCATACTTCTTCTCATTCTCCTTGGCGAAAGCCTCGAAGCTGGCATACTGAGTGGACATCTTGTCGTTCAGCGAGAGCTTGGTGTTCTCCAGACCGTTGTTCACCGTGATGAAGCTGTCCAGGATCTCCTTGGAAACGTTCATCGCCAGCAGTGCGGTCAGCACCAAGTACATCATATTGATCATCGCCTGTCGAGGCGACTGTTTCCCACTAGCCATGTTCTTCCAACAGGTTTAGCTGGTTCCTTGAATCCAAAAGGTCGGTCCCGAAGGATCAGCCCCTGACGGTCATGGCGTTCAGCATATTGCCGTACACCGTGTTGAGCTTGGCCAGGTTATCGCTCAGTTCAGAGATGTTCTCCTTGTAGCGCTTGGTGTCCTCCACCGAGTTCTTCAAGTTGGTGAGCATTTCACCCATTCCCTCGAACATCTGGTTGGCTGCCTCCAATTTCTCGCGGCTGCCGCGGAGCTGCATCTCATACATCTCGTTCAGTGCGCTGAGGTTCTGGCTCATCTTCTGCAGGCTTTCGCCGGCATTGCGTCCAGCATCCACATTGTTGGTCAGGCCCACGAGGCTCTCGCTCGCTTTCGTGTAACTGTCGCTCAGGGAGGTCACCTTCTGCGAGGCATCCTTCAGGCTGGAAGCATACTCGTTGGTGGCTGCTGCGGCACCGGTGATCTGGCCCATCTGTTTGGCCTGATCGCTCAGCGAGCGCATCCCATCACCGAGGCTGGCGATCAGCTCGGGCTCGATCTTCGCGCTTTCCAGCATGTTGTCCAACTGCTCAGTGATAGAGCGGTTGTCGTCCTTGCGGAATTCGTCACCTTCGGAACGTTCGCCCGTGGCCAACTCCGGGTACACCAGGCTCCAATCGGGATCCTCATGGGGAGGTTCGAAGGCTGAAAAGAAGAAGATGACCGCTTCTGTACTGAGGCCGATGATCAGGAACAGACTGGCAAAGGGCCAGTGCTGGATCTTGAACAGGGCACCTATGATCACGACCGCTGCACCGATACCGTACAGTTTAGCCATGAAGTTCTTCCACTTCTTGCTGCCGGGCTTCATCGTTCTTCCTTGCGTTTTGGAGGTTGGTCTAAGAGCTGAAACTATGAATGCGACCGTTCTGGTTCCGTAACGGTCGTTGAATCCTTGAGGGCTAGAGGTCTTCTTCGTCCACCGCCTTGCCACGACCCAAGTAGGTCATTACAGAACGGAAGCCGATGTAGGCCTTGGTGGTGTCCTGGTATTCGTAGCTGCGGGTACCGGTCTGCATATAGTAGCCGATGTCCTTCCACGATCCACCGCGGATCACCTTGCGCTTGAGCGATGGCGGATCGTTCGCCAAGGCGTCATAGCTGTATTCCGGGTTCAGGTCATGGTCGAAGTCGTACACGCTCTCATCGAACGCGGTGCTCGTCCATTCCGCCACGTTGCCGGCCATCTGGTACAAGCCGTAATCGTTGGGGGTATAGCTGTCCACGGGTACCGTGTGGAATCCACCGTCATCCACGTAGTTGCCGTGGAGGGGTTTGAAGTTGCCCAAAAAGCAACCCTGACGGTTCCGCACGTAGGGGCCGCCCCAGGGGAAGGGAGCCTGGTCCAGTCCTCCGCGGGATGCGTACTCCCACTCCGCCTCGGTGGGCAGGCGGAAACGGTTCACATAGGCCTCGCCGTTCTGCTCCAGCCAGCTGTTCATGAGCTGCGTGCGCCACACGTTGAAGGCATTGGCCTGCACCCAGGTCACACCGACCACCGGATAGTCATCGTAGGCCGGGTGCCAGAAGTAGTTCTCGGTCATCGGTTCATTGAACGAGTAGGTAAAGTCATGCACCCACACCAAAGTGTCCGGGTACACGTTGATCACCTCCTTGATGATGAACTTGCTGCGATCGCTGTGGCCACGGATGGCATTGTTCTGACCCTTGACGTTGGTGTAGCTCAGGTCCAGATCACGGGCATCGTTCGCCTTGCGGGCGGCCTCCTTGAGGTCGATCCAGTAGTACTCGAACTGAAGCTTGCGGGTATCGATCTCCTTGCGGCGATAGAAGCGCTCGCTCTCGCTCAGGAACATGTCGGCCAAGGCCTCGCGTTCCTCATCACCGTACCAGTTGATGCGTTCACGCCAGTTGATCACCGGTGGGTCGATCTCCTCCCCGAACTCATCCTCGGTGATCACATGTTCTCCGATATCCTCATCGCCCAGGATACGTTTGGCGATGGAATCGCGGACATAGAACACGAATTGACGGTACTCGTTATTCGTGATCTCGGTCTGGTCAATGTAAAACGCCTGTACAGAGACCGTCTTGCTCTTGGTCACCATGGCGTAAGGCACGTCCTGGTCGCTGGGCCCCATGATGAAGCTACCCATGGGGAGGTAGTTCATTCCGTAGGGGTCCACCTGATACCAACCGGGCCTGGCCTGAACGCCAATGAGCTGCCCCTGACCACCCTGTCCACAGCTCGCCAGCAAGCCTACGGCACAGAGATATATAATGGGACGTTCCATGTTCTTCCGTTTATGCCGTTCCGTTCTCCTTGCAGGGACCCTTGTCGTTCGGTGAGGGTAAGCAACACCTATGACAAGGTCGTGTACGGCAGTGGGGGTTGTTGAGTTTCGGACGATTAGAGGAAACGTACGTTCCTGTAGATCTGCGTATCGGGCTTCTTCTCCAGGAGCACACAGTAGTTGAGCATCACCTCATGGCTGCCGCTGCTGTAGTTCTTCAGCCGGGAGGTGGTCACATCGTAACTGTAACCGAGCTTGAGCATGGACTTCTCGTTGGGTTTCAACTGGTAACCGATGAGGGGTGCGATGGCATCCTCCGTCCGGTACGAAACGCCCATCCAAAGCGTGTTATTATAAAGGAACGTGGCGGTGAGGTCGAACTGGGTCGAACCACTGCCATCGTTCTTCACCAGCGCGCTGGGCTGCAGCACGTACTTCTTGTCGCCGTTGATGGCCCAGTCGTAACCGGCCTGGACGAAATAGTGACGCCGGGTCTGGATACTGACCGCATCCATCTTCACCTCGGTGAGGTGGGTGCTGGAGATGCCCAACCAGAAGGTCGGGGCCACATAGTACAGGCCGCCGCCGAGGTCGAGACCGAAATCATTTGCACCTGCCTGTGGGATGGCCTCATCCAGGGATGGCGCCTGACGCGCGATCCAATTGTTGCCCAATGAGGTCGAAAGGAACCCGAAGGAGACGCCGATGCCCAAGGTTCCGGCACCGAGCTTGCGGTGGAAGCTGTAGTGAAGCTTCCCGAAGGAGGTCTTCTGCTGGCCCAGTTCATCCATGAAGAACGAGATGCCGATCCCGCTGCTGATCTTCTTGACGTTGATCTGCGCGTTCAACAGTCCGGTCTTGGGCGCGCCATCAAAGCCGCTCCATTGCTGGCGCAGAAGCGCCGTGGCACAGAATTGACCGGACGTACCTGCCACACCAGGGTTGATCGATATACGATCGAACATGTACTGTGTGAACTGCGGGTCCTGTTGGGCGAATGAAGCACCGCCCAGGAGAGCGCAAACAGCTGCTGTGATTATCCCCCTCATACGTTTCGTTTGTTCGATTCACACTGCCGACCAGACCGGACACGAACGCCCGACCATGCCGAACACGGCGCCAATATAGCAACAATCCGATCCCACCAAATTTCCTGAGGAACCGGCTGGGCAGGGATCCCACTCCGATCGGAGGGCCCCAGAGCTCAGGCCAGTTTCTGGTAAGTGCGCCACCAGCGGTCGGGAACCTCCTCCCGACAGGCCATCTGGTAATCCGAATAACTGCAGGGCACCAGGTGATGGCGTTCGAAGCGGGCCTCCTGTTCAGCGCGATAGGGGATGTCCATCCACCAACGATCACTGATCGAGCTCTTGTAGAAGACCAGTTCCTGGTCATGCCCGCGGACCGGTATGCGGAAACGGGTGAAGCGTTTGCGGTCGAGCCAAGGCAGGTCGTTGGTCCTGCTGCGGTATCCGTCCAGGAAGCACCAGATCATCTGGGCCGCCAGCTGTGCCGTAGTGCCTTCCTGGTCCCTGGCCGGGTCCAATTCGAAGATGCCCACCGTGGTGATCTTCTCGCTGATGCCTGCATAGCGCATCAGCTGGCAGATCTCCTCGCCATGAAAGCCATTGGGACCAGGACGGGTGGTGCCCGGAGCATCGCTGCGGCGCACCGCGTTCATGTCCACGCTCAACGCATCGCCGTTGCGGATCACCGGCTCGGCATCGGCCATGTTCGCGCGGAGCTCGCCCAGCCGGTGGGCCTCGAAGTAGAGCTTGTCCATCAGCTCGATGCCCGGCTGGTCCACCAGGTAGGTCTGGAAGCCGAGGTTGCTGTAGTTGAACAGGAAGTTGGGCTGGCGCAGGACGATGTGGCTGAGGTAGCTGCTCTCCGCAAGCCCCTGTCCGGGTTCGCCCAGGTCGAAGCGGGGATCGATGCACACCAGGTTGGCTGTGCGTTCCAGCATTTCATAGGCCAGGTACTGGGAATAGGTATGCCCCTGTCCCCCACCGATCATGATGGGCACGATGTTCATCCGCATCAGTTCGGCCAAGGTCTCCGCCACGGCGTGCTGGGTATCTGCCGCGGATGCACCGGGATGGATGTCGCCCAGATCGACGATCTGCACACCACCGGCCGGCAGGTAGAGCTGGTACAGCTGCTCGCGCACCGTGTCGGGGGCTTCCACGCAGGTCCTTGGACGGGCATGACCGGGATCGTCCATCACACCCAGGATGGCCACCTGCATACCTTCCAGTGCGGGGAAGGGACGGCCTTTGGCGTGGAGCACCACATGATCGCCCAGGCTGTTGGGCAACCATTCCGGACGTCCGCCACCGAAGCGTTCCGAAGGCGTGAAGTACATGCTGATATCCATCGACGGAGTAGCTGCTCCCCCTTCTCACATGGTCCGTGGACGAGGGAGCTCTGCTGCGAAGTTCCACCCCACAGGAGCACGGCAGGCACGTCGCGTAGCACCGATGCTCACACAGCGGTGTTGGCAACGCTCGCCGGACGGTCGGATCACGCCTTTTTCTTCGCAGCCTTCTTCGCCCCCGCCTTTTTGGGCGCAGCCTTCTTTGCCGCTGCCTTTTTCGGTGCGGCTTTCTTGGCGGCGAACTTGCGGGCACCGCCTTTGCGTGCGCCACCTTTCTTCTCCGGGGCGGCGGCGATCAGGGCCGTCGCCTGCTCCAGGGTCAGGTCGTCGGCCGTGGACCCTTTGGGCAGGTTGGCGTTCTTGTTGCCGTCGGTGAGGTAGGGACCATACTTCCCGTCGATCACCTGGATGGCCGAGCCCTCGAACTCCTTCAGCACGTTCTGGCGTGCACCGGCCTTCTTGGCCTCCACCAGTTCCACCGCACGTTCGAAGGTGACGGTGGCCGGGTCTTCGGACTTGGGTACGTTGGCATAGAGCTTCCCGTGCTTGACGAAGGGCCCGAAACGGCCACGCCCCTGCACGATCATCTCGCCCTGGTATTCGCCCAGGTCGCGGGTGGCGTTGGCGATCTTCTTCAGGTCCACCAGTTCCACGGCGCGGCGCAGGTCGATCTCCAGGGGATCATCCTCGGGAGTGAGGCTCGCGTAGGTGTCGCCCATACGGACGTAGGGTCCGTAGCGACCGATGCCCACAGAGACCACATCGCCGTTGTGCTCGCCCAGGGTGCGGGGCAGTTTGAAGAGGTCCATGGCCTCCTGGAAGGTGATGGAACCGATGCTCTGGTCCTTGCGCAGGCTGGCGAAGCGGGGCTTCTCCTCATCGTCGGCCTCGCCGATCTGAATCATCGCCCCGAAGCGCCCGATGCGGGCATAGATCTTCTTGCCGCTCACGGGGTCAATGCCCAGTTCACGTGCTCCTGTCGCCCGTTCAGCGGTCTCGCTCACCGTGCCGATGGTGGCGTGGAAAGGCTTGTAGAAGCGGGCGATCATCTCCCGCCAGTTCTCCTTTCCCTCGGCGATCACGTCGAACTCCTCCTCCACCTTGGCGGTGAAGTTGAGGTCCACCACCGTGGGGAAGTGCTCCACCAGGAAATCGTTCACCACCATGCCGATGTCGGTGGGGAACAGCTTCTGCTTCTCGGCACCCACGTTCTCGGTGGCCGTGCTCTCGGCGATCTGGTCGTTCGCCAGGGAAAGGATGCGGTAGTTGCGCTTGGTGCCTTCCCGGTCCTCCTTCACCACGTAGTTCTTTTTCTGCACGGTGCTGATCGTGGCCGCGTAGGTGGACGGACGGCCGATGCCGAGTTCCTCCAGTTTCTTCACCAGGCTGGCCTCCGTGTACCGCGGCGAGGGTCGATCGAAGCGCTGCGTGGCGGTCATCTCGCGCATGCCCAGGTCCTCGCCCTGTTTCATATCGGGCAGCAGGCCTTCCTGCTCCTCGCTGTCCTCATCGTCCTTGCCTTCCATGTACACCTTGAGGAAGCCGTCGAAGAGGATCACCTCACCGGATGCTTTGAGGGCCTGTCCGGGCCGGGTGCTGATGGCGATGTCCACCACGGTCTTCTCCAGTTCGGCATCGGCCATCTGGCTGGCGAGGGTGCGCTTCCAGATGAGGTCGTACAGCCGTTCGGCATCGCGGTCGGCACCGGCATTGCGCACCATCATGTCCGCCGGGCGGATGGCCTCGTGCGCCTCCTGGGCACCCTTGCTCTTGCTGGTGTAGCGGCGGCTCTTGCTGTAGCGCGGGCCGTATTGCGCGGTGATCTGCGTGGCGGCCGCTGCGATGGCGCCTTCACTAAGGTTCACCGAATCGGTACGCATGTAGGTGATGTGCCCCTGCTCATAGAGCCCCTGGGCGATCCGCATGGTGCGGTCCACACCATAACCGAGCTTCCGGCTGGCCTCCTGCTGCAAGGTGGAGGTGGTGAAGGGCGCGGCGGGCGTGCGTTTGCCGGGCTTCTTCTCCACGGCGTTCACCGTGTATTTCGCACCGATGCAGCCCTGCAGGAAGGCCATGGCTTCCGCCTCAGCAGGGAAACGCGTGGGCAGTTCGGCCTTCACCTGTGATCCGTTGGAGGTGGTGAACACGGCCGTGACGCGGAAGGCGCTCTTGCTGTTGAAGTCGAGGATCTCCCGTTCGCGTTCCACGATGATGCGCACGGCCACGCTCTGCACACGACCGGCGCTCAATCCGGGCTTCACCTTGCGCCAGAGCACGGGGCTCAGTTCGTAGCCCACCAAACGGTCCAGCACGCGGCGGGCCTGTTGGGCGTCCACCAGGTGGATATCGATCTCGCGCGGGTTCTCGATGGCCTTCATCACGGCCGTCTTGGTGATCTCGTTGAAGGTGATGCGCTTCACCTTGTCGGCGGTGAGGCCCAGGGCTTCCTTGAGGTGCCAGCTGATGGCCTCCCCCTCGCGGTCTTCGTCGGTCGCGAGCCATACGGTGGCGGACTTGTCGGCCTCGCGTTGCAGTTGGCGCAGGCGGTCCTTCTTATCGTCGGGGATGATGTAGTTGGGTTCGAAGCCATGTTCCACGTCCACGCTGAGGTCGCGTTCGGGAAGATCACGGACGTGGCCGTAGCTGCTGAGCACCGTGTAGCCGGCACCGAGGTACTTCTCGATGGTCTTGGCCTTCGCCGGTGACTCCACGATGACGAGATCTCCACTGCTCTTCTTGGACATGGCTTGAGGTATTCGGGGCGCAAATAAAAGGGCATGTTCACCGGATCGGTGCAACAGCCTCCATCGGGTCGGCCCCTTCCCCTTTAGGGGGAAAGTTTTTTTCAACAGCAGGGAGGGACCCGAGCTTCGGGGACCCGGAGCGAACGAAGGAGCCCTTCCATCTGTTCTTGATGGACCTTTGTAATGAACGCGCACGTCGATCGACCACCCGGTATGACCAGCACCTCCACCCTTCCCTTCCTGCTCAGTGCGGCATTGATGCTTGCCGGTTGTGGGCAGAGCAACGGACAGTCACAGCAGAAGAAAGTTTCCCCCATGGACCAGATGAGCCAGTACGACCACAGCAACAACCCCCACTATTCGCACACCGACACCAGCCGCTTGGAGCTGCCGAAGAGCGAATGGAAGAAGCTGCTGCCGGAGGACCTCTATTATATCGCCTTCGAGAAGGGCACCGAGCGCGCCTTCACGGGCAAGTACTGGGACTTCGAGGGGATCGGCACCTATGCCTGTGCCGCCTGCGGGAACGTGCTGTTCAAGGCCGACGCCAAGTTCAGCAGCAGTTGCGGCTGGCCCAGCTTCTACCAGCCCGAGCGCAAGAACAGCGTGGTCTACACGGAGGACCGCACCCACGGCATGGTCCGCACGGAGGTGACCTGCGGCCGCTGCGATGCCCACCTCGGCCACGTGTTCGATGATGGGCCGAAGCCGACGGGACTGCGGTTCTGCATCAATTCGGTCAGCCTAGAGTACCTGCCTGGTCGATAGTGCGCACCTACTGCCATGTTGGCAGAAATGCTGTTCAGGGGGTATCTTTGCCCCCCCTTTGACAGCACGCGGTGAACAAGAAGGTCTACATCGAAAGCTACGGTTGCCAGATGAACGTCAGCGACAGTGAGGTCGTGGCGAGCATCCTGGCGAAGGACGGCTATACCCCGGTCCAAAGCGCCGAAGAGGCCGACCTGGTGCTGCTGAACACCTGCAGCATCCGGGAGAAGGCCGAGTACACCGTGATGCAGCGCATCAACGAGATGAACAACCTGAAGGCCCGCAACAAGGGCCTGAAGGTGGGGGTGCTGGGCTGCATGGCCGAGCGGATGCGCGAGGACCTGCTGGAGAAGAAGAAGGTGGTTGACCTGGTGGTGGGCCCCGACGCCTACCGTACCCTGCCGGACCTGCTGGAAAAGGTGGGCACCGGCCAGAAGGCGGTGAACGTGCTGCTGAGCCGCGAGGAGACCTACGGCGAGATCGTGCCCGTGCGTCTGGACACGAACGGCGTCACGGCCTTCGTCACCATCATGCGGGGCTGCGACAATATGTGTGCCTTCTGCGTGGTGCCCTTCACCCGCGGCCGTGAGCGGAGCCGCGATGCGCACAGCATCGTGGAGGAATGCCGCGACCTGGTGGCCAAGGGCTACAAGGAGGTGACCCTGCTGGGGCAGAACGTGGATAGCTACAAATTTCGATCAGACGATCAGACGATCAGACGATCAGAAACTGAAAATGCCATCCTGGGCATGGCCTCCGGCACCGTCGACCCTGCGGGTCGACAGACGGAAAGCTCCCGGTCCACGGTGGATTTCGCCGACCTCCTGGAAATGGTGGCCTTGGCCTGCCCGAGCCTGCGGATCCGCTACAGCACCAGCCATCCGAAGGACATGACCGACAAGGTGTTGGAGGTGATGTCCCGGTACGACAACATCTGCAAGTACATCCACCTGCCCGTGCAAAGCGGAAGCAGTGCGGTGCTGCACCGCATGAACCGGGGCTATGACCGGGCCTGGTACATGGAGCGCATGGCGAGCATCCGCAGGCACATGCCGGATTGCGCCATCAGCACGGACATCATCGCGGGCTTCTGCGGGGAGACCGAGGATGACCATCAGGAGACCCTGAGCCTGATCCGGGAAGTGGGCTACGACATGGCCTTCATGTTCAAGTACAGCGAGCGGCCCAAGACCCTGGCCGCGCGGAAGTATCCGGACGATGTGCCTGAGGAGGTGAAGGGCCGGCGTCTGGCAGAGATCATCGAAACACAGAAACAGGCCAGTGCGGACCGCTTGCGCAGCTACATGGGTCAGATGCACGAGGTACTTCTGGAGGGTGTGAGCAAGCGCAGTGCGGAACACCTCTATGGTCGCAACTCCCAGAACTCCATCGTCATCGTGCCGCGCGTCAACGACGGTGTGGTGCTGGAACCCGGCATGCTGATCCGCGCGGAGATCCACAGCACCACCATCGGCAGTTTGAAGGGTCATTTCCATTCCATCATCGACGGATCCCTTGTGAAGGCATGAACGTTCAACCCATCAAACAGCGTTTCGGCATCATCGGCACCTCTGCGGGTCTCGACCGGGCCATTGAGATCGCCGCGCAGGTGGCTCCCACGGACCTCAGCGTATTGATCACGGGCGAGAGCGGCACCGGCAAGGAGGTGATGCCCCAGATCATCCATGCCTTCAGTGCACGGAAGCACGGCCCCTACATCGCTGTGAACTGTGGTGCCATTCCGGAGGGGACCATCGACAGCGAGCTCTTCGGGCATGAGAAGGGCTCATTCACCGGTGCTCACGAGGCCCGCAAAGGCTACTTCGAGGTGGCTAATGGCGGCACCATCTTCCTGGATGAAGTGGGCGAACTGCCCCTCACCACGCAGGTGCGCCTGTTGCGCGTGCTGGAGACGGGTGAGTTCATCCGCGTGGGCAGCAGCAAGGCCCAGAAGACCAATGTGCGCGTAGTGGCCGCCACCAACGTGAACATGTTGCTGGCGATCAAGAAGAGCACCTTCCGCGAGGACCTGTACTACCGCTTGAACACCATCCCCATCCAGGTGCCGGCCCTGCGGGAGCGCAAGGAGGACATCCACCTGCTGTTCCGCTACTTCGCGCAGGAAACGGCAGCCAAGTACAAGGCCCCTCCCTTGCAGTTGCGGGAGGATGCCCTGCCCCTGCTCACCAACTACCGCTGGCCCGGAAACGTGCGCCAACTGCGCAACCTCGTGGAGCAGATGAGCGTCATCGAGCAACACCGCGAGGTGGACGCCCTCTCGCTCCGGAGCTACCTGCCGGAGGAGACCAGTGCCTTGATCCCCGTGGGCGGCACAGGTGGTGGCGGCACTATGGAGAGCATCAACGAACGGGAGCTGATCTTCAAGTTCCTCTTCGACATGAAGAGCGACCTGAATGCCCTGAAGGAGCAGGTGAAGGCCCTGAGCGGCGGTCAGCCGATGCCCAGCACCATGGCACCGGTCTACCGGGACGAACTGATGATGGCCGCCCCTGCGGCGGCGCCCGGCACCATGAGCATCCAGATGCCCGGCGATGTGGACGAGGATGTGGACCACACCGAGGTGGAGGAGACCTTGAGCATCGAGGCCAAGGAGAAGGAGCTGATCCGCAAGGCGCTCACCAAGCACCGGAACCGACGGAAGAACGCCGCCCAGGAACTGGGGATCAGCGAACGCACGCTGTACCGGAAGATCAAGGAATACAACATCCAATGAGGCTGATCCTGGCCGTCCTGATCGTGCTGGCCGCGGGCTGCCGGGTGAACTACTCGTTCACCGGAGGTGATGTCGGCAATGCACGGACGGTCAGTGTGGAGCTCTTCGAGGCCCGCAGTCCGCTGGCCACGCCCCAGAGCGCACAGGTCTTCACCGAGACCCTGCGCGACCTGCTGCTGGCCCAGACCCCCTTGAAGCTGGCCCGGGAGGAGGGTGACGTACAGTACAGCGGCGCCATTGTGGGCTATGACGTGCAGCCCGTCAGCATCCAGGCGAACGAGACCGCGGCGCTGAACCGCCTGACCCTCACGGTGAAGGTGACCTACGTGAACACCTTGGAACCCAAGAAGAACAGCGAGTCGACCTTTTCCCGCTTCGCGGATTACGAAAGCTCGCAGGACCTGGTGAGCGTGGAAGACAATCTGGTGGAACAGATCAGTGAACAGCTGGCACAGGATATCTTCGACCGGACATTGGGGAATTGGTGAACGGACAGGTGAACATGGAACGCGAACGGCTCGATAAACTGGTGCGTGACCCCTTGGCGGTGGAACGTCAGGACCTGGCGGGCCTGAAGGACCTGGCCGAGCGTTCGCCCTGGTTCACGGGAGCCCAGTTGCTGCGCGCTGCCGGTGAGCGCTCTCTGGGCGATGTGGGCTTTGACACCACCCTGCAGCGCACCGCAGCGCACCTGCCCTCGCGTGAAGTGCTGTACGACCTGGTGGAGCGCGACCCGATGCCTGCTCCCGCCCCCATCGCTACGCTTCGGATCGTGGAGGACCGTCGCCCTTCCGCCACACCGGCCATCGCTCCGCCCCCACCCGCGGCCACGGAGCTTGATCATGTGGAGATCACCGCGGAGGCCATATTGCCCATGGTGCCGGCCGGGGAGATCCCTTCCCCGCTTCCCGTTATCCCAGAGGTGGAACAGCCCACCGATGCACTGGCGGTCACGGATGTTGCGGCACAAGTGGAGGAGACCGACGAAGAGGACCCACTGGAGCGCCAGATCCTGGAGGCCGCGTTGGCCAGCGCCTACGACCTGACCCTGCACGCACCGGCGCCGCGCATCCCACCGCAGGTGACCGAGCCCGTTGCCGATCCCGCAAGGACAGCGGCAAGCCCGGTCAACGTGCCGAGGACCATTCCGGAGGTCTTGCCTGGCGCGGCCAACCCTGCGCCACGCCCTGTGGTGGCCCGTTCGTCGCGCCTGCGCTTCACCGACTGGTTGAGCGAAACGGCCGGGGAGCCCGAAGCGTCTGGAACTGGATCAGCGATCACCGATCTGCCCTCGGAACCCTCAGGATCGAACACGGTCCCGGTGGCGAAGCCGCCTGTTGCCCCTGCGGTGAGCCGGGACCTCATCGATCGCTTCATCGAGCAGGAAAGCCCGGCTCCCGCCAAGAAGACCGCCTTCTTCACCCCTCAACAGGCGGCCAAGCGTAGCCTGGACGATACGGCGGGGCTGGTCACCGAGACCCTGGCCCGGATCTACGAGAAGCAGGGCAACCTGACCAAGGCGATCGACGCCTACCGTAAGCTTGCTGTGAAATACCCGGAGAAAAGCGCTTACTTTGTCGCCCTTTCCCGATCGCTCGAAGAGCAACTGAATCCCTAAGCCATGGTCGCCATCTCCATCATCATCCTGATCATCTGTGCATTGCTGGCCTTGGTCGTACTGGCCCAGAACCCCAAGGGAGGCGGCTTGGCGGCCGGCTTCACCGGCGCCCAGCAGATCGGTGGCGTGCAACGCACCGCCGACTTCCTGGAGAAGGGTACCTGGACGCTGGCCACCGCGCTGATGGTGCTCTGCCTGGTCTCGGCAGGTCTGCAGGACAGCGGTAACGCCATCGTGGACGACCTGGACACGACGATCGAAGGCACCGAGGCCCCAGTGGAGGGCGGAGATGCTCCGGTCGAGGAGGCACCTCCTGCGGAGTAATTCCCGCTACAGTGGCCTTGGCCTTGTCAGGATGGCAGCTTAGCCCCTGACGATCATCCCGCCACGTTCACCCTGCATGGCAAACTTGTCAGCCTTCCCGCCGGGAAGGAGGCGTGGCATACGTATTGACGAAGGGCGCGCGTGGAAGGAACTTCCGCACTAACCGAACAAATCAAATCGAGCAACGCTATGGCGACGAAAGTGAACCCATTGGCGGACCGCGTCCTGGTACAGGCCGCAGCCGCTGAAGAGACCACCAAGGGTGGCATCATCATCCCTGATACGGCGAAAGAGAAGCCCCAGCGCGGCAAGATCATCGCCGTGGGCAATGGTCGTATCGCCGACGATGGCAAGGTGACGCCCCTGAGCGTGAAGGTGGGTGACGAGATCCTCTACGGCAAGTACAGTGGTACGGAGCTCAGCCTCGAGGGCAAGGACTATCTCATCATGCGTGAGAGCGACATCTACGCTGTGTTGAACTAAGCAAAACAGAAGCAGAAAATGGCAGCCAAGAACATCCAGTTCGACATTGACGCCCGCGACCGTTTGAAGCGTGGCGTGGACCACCTCGCGAACGCCGTGAAGGTGACCCTCGGTCCCAAGGGCCGCAACGTGATCATCGACAAGAAATTCGGTGCTCCCCAGGTCACCAAGGACGGTGTGACCGTGGCGAAGGAGATCACCCTGAAGGACCCCGTGGAGAACATGGGCGCCCAGATGCTGAAGGAGGTGGCCAGCAAGACCGCCGACATCGCCGGTGATGGCACCACCACCGCCACCGTACTGGCCCAGGCCATCGTGACGGCCGGCCTGAAGAACGTGGCCGCCGGAGCCAACCCCATGGACCTGAAGCGCGGTATCGACAAGGCCGTGATCGCCGTGGTCGCCGAGCTCAAGAAGATGAGCAAGACCGTGGGCGAGGACAACGACAAGATCAAGCAGGTGGCCACCATCAGCGCGAACAGCGATGAGACCATCGGCGCCCTGATCGCCCAGGCCATGGCCAAGGTGAAGAAGGAAGGAGTGATCACCGTGGAGGAGGCGAAAGGCACCGAGACCACTGTGGAAGTGGTGGAGGGCATGCAGTTCGACCGCGGCTACCTGAGCCCCTACTTCGTGACCAACGCGGAGAAGATGGAGGCCGACCTGGAGAACGCCTACATCCTGATCTACGACAAGAAGATCAGCAGCATGAAGGAGCTGCTCCCCATCCTGGAGAAGAGCGTGCAGACCGGCAAGCCCCTGCTGATCATCAGCGAGGACGTGGACGGTGAGGCACTGGCCACCCTGGTGGTGAACAAGATCCGCGGCGCCCTGAAAGTGGTGGCCGTGAAAGCACCCGGCTTCGGCGACCGTCGCAAGGCCATGCTGGAGGACATCGCCATCCTGACCGGAGGTACCGTGATCAGCGAGGAGCGTGGCTTCAAGCTGGAGAACGCCGACCTGAGCATGCTGGGCAAGGCCGAGAAGATCACGATCGACAAGGACAACACCACGATCGTGAACGGTGCCGGCAAGAAGGACGACATCAAGGGCCGCGTGAACCAGATCAAGGCCCAGATCGAGAGCACCACGAGCGACTACGACAAGGAGAAGCTGCAGGAGCGTCTGGCCAAGCTGGCCGGCGGTGTGGCCGTGCTCTACATCGGTGCCGCCACGGAGGTGGAGATGAAGGAGAAGAAGGACCGTGTGGATGACGCCCTGCACGCCACCCGTGCTGCTGTAGAGGAAGGCATCGTACCCGGTGGTGGAGTGGCCTACATCCGCGCCCAGAAGGTGCTGGAGAAAATGGAAGGCATCAACGCCGACGAGACCACGGGCATGGCCATCGTGCGCCGCGCCATCGAGGAACCCCTGCGCCAGATCGTGGCCAACGCCGGACTGGAGGGAAGCATCATCGTCCAGAAGGTGCGTGAGGGCAAGGCCGATTTCGGCTTCAACGCCCGCACCGAGGAGTATGAGAACCTGCTCGCCGCCGGTGTGATCGACCCCACCAAGGTGACGCGTGTCGCCCTGGAGAACGCCGCATCCATCGCGGCCATGTTGCTCACCACCGAGTGCGTGATCAGCGAGGAGCCCGAGGAGAAGTCCGCAGGCCACGGCCACGGCGGTGGCATGGGCGACATGGGCGGCATGATGTAAGCCGTTCCTACAACTGACGTATGCAAGCCCCGGCCGGAAGGTCGGGGCTTGTTCGTTGTAGGTGGTCCTTGAACCGAACGACCCGTAGGGTGTACAGCCTTCCGTCGGGCAAGTACCGGCTCGGTACCTTCACGCTCGTAAACCACCTGAACATGGGCCTGCTTCGCGCCATCTCCCTCTCCCTGATCACTACACTTTCCCTGACGGCCATGGCGGCCGAAGGGGAGCGGTCCCTCACCAGCAAGATCCAGGAGGCCAAGGTCTTCCTGAGCGGTGCACAGGTGAGCCGCAGTGCCTCGGCGACCATCCCCGCGGGGACCACCCTGTGGGTCTTCACGGGGCTCGCCCAAGGCATCGATCCACAGAGCATCCAGGTCACGGGCAAGGGCGGTTACAGCATCCTGAGCGTGAACCACCGGATCAACTACCTGACGGAAAGCCCCCAGAAGAAGGAGGTGGAAAGCCTGCAGGAACAGATCAAAAAGCTGGAGCACGACTATAACATCGAGAACGGCGTACAGCAGGTATGGGTCAACGAGGAGCAATTGCTGCTGAAGAACAGCACGGTGGGTGGCCAGCAGAACGGCCTCACCGCCGCCCAGTTGCAGGCCGTGAACGACTACATCCGCGAGCGCATGAAGGCCATGAAAGTGGGCTGGCTGGTACAGGAGGAGAAAAAGCAGGCGATCGGCAAAGAGGCTGACAAGCTGCGCCAACAGTTGGCCACCCTACAAAGCCAGGCGCCACGCCCCACGAGCGAAGTGGTGGTGGAGATCAGCAGTGCCGTGGAGGTGAGCGCCAGTTTCACCCTCAGCTATTTCGTGGGCAATGCGGGGTGGACGCCGGCATATGACCTGCGTGCCAAGGCCGTGGGCCAGCCCATTGAACTGCTGATGAAGGCGCAGGTGACCAACAACACGGGCGAGGATTGGAGCAAGGTGAACCTGAGCCTGAGCAGTGGCAACCCGACATTGGGCGGTGTGATGCCCGGCCTCAACCCGTGGACACTGTTCATTCCACGCCCGCAATACCTGCAGGAAGTGACCATCAGCAGTCGTTCTCGGAAGTCTGAACCAGCGCCGAGCGTGGCCTATGGAGGAGTTGCGATGGATGATGAAAAGTACGAAGATCTCGACGCAAGTACGGTCGTGGCGAATGCCGTGGCCTACCGCACCACCACCGTGGAGTTCGTGATCGAGACCCCGTTCACCGTACCGAGCGATGGCGTGCCGCACATGGTGGGGGTAAAGAACCACAGCATTCCGGCCACCTTCAAGCATTACGCCACTCCGAAGTTGGACAAGGACGCCTTCCTCTACGCGCGCACCACCGGTTGGGAGGACTTGAACCTGCTGCCCGGCGAGGCGAACGTCTTCTTTGAAGGCACCTTCGTGGGCCAGAGCTTCCTGCAGCTGGACCTGCCCAAGGACACCCTGGACATCAGCCTGGGCCGTGACAAGGGCGTAGTGGTGGAACGGGTGAAGCGCAAGACCATGGACCAAAAGGCCGTGGTGGGCGGAAAACGCACCGTGACCGTCGGGTGGGACCTCACTGTGCGCAACACCAAGGGCACGACGGTGGACCTGGAGGTGCGCGACCAGTTCCCGCTGAGCCCACAGAGCGAGATCGAGGTGAAACTGGAGGACACTGGGGAAGCGGTGGTCGATGACCAAAAGGGCTTCCTGACCTGGAACTTCACCTTGGCGCCGAAGGCCACGAAGAAGCTCGGTTTCAGCTACACGGTGAAGCACCCGAAGGACATGACGGTGGCACTGGAGTGAGATGGGCTGAACGAATTGTGAGTGGTGAAGTGTGACTTGTGAGCTGTAAAGTGGCGCCGATCACACTTCACAACTCCTCACTCACACATCACATCTTAAGCCGCCATCCCCACCTGCCGCAGATGCAACAGGTGCGACCACAAGGCGCTGCGCATCGTGGGGTACTCGCGGTACTGGATGCCGAACTCGGCGCACACCTCCTTCAGGCGCTTGTTGATCTCGGGGTAGTGCACGTGGCTGATGCGGGGGAACAGGTGGTGCTCCACCTGGAAGTTCAGCCCGCCGAACAGCCAGTTCCAGACCTTGTTGTGCGTGGCGAAGTTCACCGTGGTGGCCACCTGGTGCACGGCCCATTCGGCCTCGATGTGCGTGCCGTCGGTCTCGGGGTGAACGAAGTCCGTATGCTCCACCACATGGGCGAGCTGGAACACCACGGCGATGAAGACCCCGGTCACGAACACCATCACACCATAACCCACAAGGGTGGGAACGACGCCAGCGAAGAACATGGGCAACACGAGGAACACCGCCACATAGGTGACCTTGGTCACCCAGAAGATGATGTGCTCCTTCACGCTCATCGGTTTCATCTGCGTGTTGTCCGCGATCTTGCCGGTGAAGTACTTCTTCAGGTCGTTGTAGAAGATCCAGAACAGGTAGGTGAGCCCATAAAGGAGCAGGCTGTAGATGTGCTGGAAGCGGTGGAACCAATGTTTTGGCTGGCCCTCGTGCACGCGCACCCAGGGCTTGATGTCGATGTCGTCATCCATGCCCTCCACGTTGGTGAACGTGTGGTGGTTGACGTTGTGCTTGAGCTTCCAGAAATAGACGCTACCGCCGAGCAGGTTGAGGGAGTGCCCCATCATCTCGTTCACCCACTGCTTGCGGCTGTAGCTGCCATGGGCGCCATCGTGCATCACGTTGAACCCCACACTGGCCAGCACCACGCCCAGGAGGGCGCACAGGGCCAGTGAAAGCAGGACGGACGAAGGGGTGAAGAACACCAGGACCGTGTATAGTCCAACCAATGCGGTCAGCAGGATGGCGGTCTTCCAGTAGAGACGATGGTCACCTGTCTTGGCGATATTGTTCTCCATGAAGTAGGCCTCGGTGACCTCGCGGAGGCGTTGGAAGAAAACGGGAGCGGTTCTGGCAAAAGTGGGTTGGGACATGGAACGTGACACCGGTTCGTCGGCCCGCAAAGGTACGTTCCGGCATCCTGACCGCGAGGCTGATCGATGTCGCCCCTTGGGAGGCCGCTGTGCCGATCCTTGCAGCCGTTGGACCTTATGGCCTGGTCTTGGAACAAGCGGCAGGTCTTCACCGTTGCGTAACATTGCATTAACGTCATCCTTATGTCATCACGCCGCAGCCGGACGTCCCACCTCCTATCCATTGTCCTCATTCCCTTATTCCACTCGGGACTCGCTGCACAGACCTTCAACGGCACCGGGGGGGCCATACCCGACGATGGCCCTGCTATGACCTTCGTTCTGCCGGTCTCAGGCCTGGGGCAGGTGCTTGACACGGTCCAGTTCGGTTTGGAGGCGGTCTGCATCGACCTTCCCCATAGCTGGGTTGCCGACCTCGAGATCCGCCTGATATCACCGCAGGGCACGACCGTGCTGCTCACTGCAGGGAACGGTGGGGACGGGGATGGGTACATCAGTACCTGTTTCCGGGGCGATGCCTCCACATCGATCACCTCCGGCGGTGCGCCCTTCACCGGTGTATTCCGTCCACAGATGCCCCTGGGGCTGGTGAACGATGGCGCTTCGGGAAATGGTGAATGGCAACTGGTGGTACAGGATGTCTGGCCATTTGCCGATGCGGGCGAGCTGCTCTCGTGGTCGTTGCAGTTCGGTTCCGACCCTGCTTCGTACACACCCTTCGTCAGTTCCAACCTGCCCATCGTCCTGATCAACACTGGCGGACAGACGATCCCCGATGACCCGAAGGTGATGGCCGACATGCGCATCATCGACAATGGCCCTGGTACGATCAACACCCCGACCGACGCGCCCAACGGCTATGATGGCAAGATCGGGATCGAGCTACGCGGTTCCAGTTCGCAGATGTTCCCCAAGAAATCCTATGGTTTCGAGACCTGGGACCTGTTGGGCGCTGATATCAACGTGTCCCTGTTGGGCATGCCTGAAGAGTCGGATTGGATCCTCTCAGCGAGCTACTCGGACAAATCCCTGCTGAACAACACGCTGACCTACACCCTCTCGCAACGCATGGGTCGCTATGCATCACGCCACCAGCATGTGGAGGTGCTGTTGGACGGGGCATACATCGGTGTGTATGTGCTGATGGAGAAGATCAAGCGGGACGGCGAACGTGTGGATATCGCGCGCTTGGACACGGACGAAGTGAGCGGCGATGACCTGAGCGGCGGGTACATCATCAAGGTCGACAAGACCACGGGCGGCACGGGGGCGGGATGGACCTCAAGCCAGGCACCACTGAGCGCTGAATATGGACAGACCATCTATTTCCAGTATGAATATCCCTCACCGGAGGACCTTGTACCGGAGCAGGCGGCTTACATACAAGCGTACGTGGACAGTTTTGAGACCGCGCTGGCGGGATCGGAATTCGCGGACCCTGACCTGGGTTATGCGCGTTACATCGACGCCTCATCCTTTATCGACCATTTCATCCTGAACGAGCTTGCGCGCAATGTGGACGGTTACCGGATCAGCACCTTTTTGCACAAGGACAAGGCGAGCAATGGTGGCAAGCTGAAGATCGGGCCGATCTGGGACCATGACCTGGCCTACGGGAACGCCGACTACTGTTCAGGCAGTGACGCGAACACCTGGGCCTATCAGTTCGGGGAGGTCTGCGGGGGCGACAATTGGCAGGTCCCCTTCTGGTGGGAGCGTTTGCTGGAGGATGCCTCGTTCCGGAACGAACTGCGGTGCCGTTGGAACACCCTGCGCGGAGGGACCTTGAGCCTGGCCGCCTTGC
The DNA here is from genome assembly GCA_945872795.1 of Chryseobacterium gleum. Taxonomy (GTDB): domain Bacteria; phylum Bacteroidota; class Bacteroidia; order Flavobacteriales_F; family PHOS-HE28; genus PHOS-HE28. The sequence continues at coordinate 10,133 of CAMCAZ010000002.1, read as the reverse complement.
ACACCTACTGCGACTCCATGGCCACCCGCTTGGATGAGGCACAGGCGCGCAATTTCAGCAATTGGCCCATCCTGGGCGCATATGTCTGGCCCAACCCCTCGCCCATCCCCAGCTCCTACGCCGGCGAGATCGACGAGCTCAAGGCTTTCATCGCCGCCCGCTTGGAATGGCTGGACGGCTCCATCCCCGGTGAGTGCATTTCCGCTGCGGTCGCCGATGGGTCTGAGGCCTTACGGAACGCCGCTCCCTTTCCGAATCCCACCACAGGACTGCTCGACATACCTCTGTACGGTCTGTCCAACGGTCGGGTCACAGCCCATGTGCTTGACCTTGCCGGCCGATCGGTGCTGGGCAGGGGAATTTGGCACGGTGGAAGTGGAAAGGCCTCCTTGGACCTCCGGACCCTTTCCCCGGGTATCTATTTGCTGGAACTTTCCCAAGGGAATGAGCGGTGGAAGCACCGCATCGTGCGGTCAGCACAGTGACCGTGGGGCATTACCACGGGATCGAACATTTCGGGCGGCCCCTCTTGACGGGATCCCTTTTCCTCCTACTTTCGTTGCGCCCAAAGGCCCCCTTGTGCTTTGGCGAGACCACGGGGGTACAGGCAAGGACAAACAAAACACAGTCAGTAGAACTCATGAACATTTACGTCGCCAACGTGCCTTACTCAGTGAAGGACCAGGATCTCCTCGACCTCTTCTCCCCCTTCGGAGAGGTGACCTCGGCCAAGATCATCATGGACAAAGCCACCAACCGTAGCCGCGGCTTCGGATTCGTGGAGATGGCCAACGATGATGCAGGTCGTGCGGCGATCGAAGGCACCAACGGCAAGAACTTCCACGGTCGCGACCTGGTGGTGAACGAGGCCCGTCCTCGCACCGAAGGTGATCGCGGCGGCTTCGGCGGCGGCGGAGGCCGTGGCTTCGGCGGTGGCGGTGGTGACCGCGGCGGATACCGTGGTGGCAGCGGTGGCGGCGATCGCGGTGGTGACCGTGGTGGTTACCGCGGTGGCAACGATCGCGGAAGCGACCGTGGCGGATACCGTCGTGACGAGTACTAGGACCAACAGATACCCCAAGGGAACCCTCCGAGCGATCGGGGGGTTCTTTCGTTTTCGGAGGGCCATCCCGGTCGGAACTGCAGCAGGGCTCATGTGTGGGCCGTTGAGCGAGCAGATGTGAAAAGATGTTGATCCATTCAACCTTCGCCGGTCGGAAGGGTCGGATACAAAGAGCCTCTGGAACGATAGGGTACCTTTACCCTCCATGCATCAGTGCTCGTTTCCTTGATGAGAATGCTCCCTCTCCGCTACATCGCAGCGCTTGCCGCCATGCTGCTCTTGGTGACCAGCCAGGCCCAGTGGCCCGGTGGAATGCCCAATGCCGCCAAGATCTACGGGAAGGTGCTGGACGCCGGCACATTAAAACCTGCGGAGTTCGCCACCATCGCCGTGTTCCATGTGATGAAGGACAGCTTGGTGGGTGGAAGCATCGTGCGCACGAACGGTGATTTTGCCGTGGACAAGCTGCCCCTGGGGAAGCTCCGCGTGGTGATCAGCTTCATCGGCTACATCCCCCTGCAACAGGAGGTGATCCTGACGCGCGAACGCATGGAACAGGACCTGGGCAACCTGATGCTTCAGCCGGACCGTAAACTGTTGAACGAGGTGGAGGTGATCGGGGATCGAAGCACCATGGTGATGCAGGTGGACCGTCGGGTATTCAATGTGGACAAGGACATGAGCACGCAGGGTGGCACCGGTGTGGATGTGATGAAGAACGTGCCGGGCCTGAGCGTGGATGTGGACGGGAACGTGCAAATGCGCGGCTCCAACCCCCAGGTGCTCGTCGATGGTCGCCCCACATCGATGTCACTGGACCAGATCCCCGCAGAGGAGATCGACCGCGTGGAGGTGATCACCAACCCTTCCGTGGCCTTTGATGCGAGTTCCACCGGGGGCATCATCAACGTGGTGCTGAAGAAGAGCACCAAGCCCGGCTACAGCGGCCAGGTGCAGGGCGGCGCTGGCACCAACGACCGCTACCAGGCCGGCGTGAACCTGAACGCGAAGGAGGGCCGCTGGGGCTTCAACCTGTCCTACAACTTCAACACGGGCAACAACCTCACCGATGGCAACACGCAACGTCTGGACCTCAACAACGGTGAACGCATCGGGAGCTTCGAGCAGGAGAGCGAGAGCAGCTCGGGTCGTCTGATGCACGGCGGGCGCTTCGGTTTCGACCACCAGTTGAGCAACCGGAATTCATTGAGCTTCTCACAGAGCTTCCGGGTGCGGTCCATGGACGGCACCGACGAGCAGCGCTTCGTGTCGCAGGATGCCTTCGGATCCATCACCGATTATGGAGCACAGCTCAACAGCTCGGTCACGGACAATGTGAGCTACACCACCCAACTGGCCTTCCGTCGCAAGGCACCCAAGGAAGGCAAGGAATGGAGCGCGGATGTGACCTACAACCACTGGGACCGCGACAGCCGCTCCGATTTCGACCAGTATACCTACGGCACGGATGGCGGGGTTCTGGGTGACAGCCCACGACTGCAGGACAACATCGGCGGTTCCAAATTGGACCAGATCAGTGTGCAGGCCGATGTGGTGGACCCGATCAATGAGCGGAACAAACTGGAGTGGGGCGTGAAGGGGAGCTACAAACTGGACAACACCTTTCTGGACGTGTATGTCACCTCACCCAGCATCGGCAACGCGGTTCTGGACAGCTCGCTCACGAACAACTACGCCATCACGGACATCATCAACGCGGCCTACATCAACTGGTCGCGTAAACTGAACACGCATTGGTCTGCACAGGCCGGAATACGCTTCGAGCAGACCTGGTTCGAGACCGAGCTGGTGGGCAAGGAGCAGCGTTTCAGCTACAAGTACCCGGACGGCACGGAGAACCTGCCGAAGGCCTTGTTCCCGGCCCTGTACCTCTCGCGCAAATGGGAGGGTACGCTGCGCGAAGTACAGGTGAACTTCTCCCGCAAGATCGAGCGTCCGCGCTTCTGGCAGATCATGCCCTTCATCATGTTCAGCGACAGCCGCAACGTGCGGATCGGCAATCCGGTGCTTTCTCCGGAGTTCAGCAATATCGCCGAGGTGAACCACCTGTTGCCGTTCATGAAAGGCAAGGGCACCTGGCTCACGAGCCTTTACGGGCGGTATACCGAGGACGTGATCACCAGCTTCGCCACGCCCCTGCCCTCGGATCCGGATATTCTGCTGAGCACCTTCGTGAACGGTGACAACAGCTTCAATGCGGGCTGGGAGAACGTGGTGAAGATCGAGCCATTGGACAAGCTCCAGTTCACCCTGAGCGGCACGTTGCAATACACGAACATTGCCCTGGCGAGCGCACAGGGCGGTGCCCGGAACGAAGGCACAACCTGGGACGCCAAGCTGCTGGTGAACTATCGCTTCGGTAACAAGGGCAGTTGGAACGCCCAAGTGAACGGTGAATATGAGGCACCGGAGATACAGCCACAGGGCCGATCGCTGGAGCAATACGGCGTGGACCTGTCACTGGGCCGTGAGTTCAACCGTCAATGGTCGGCCGTGGTGTCGGTGAACGATGTGTTCTTCACGCGGCGCTGGGGCAACATCGTGGACACGCCCTTCCTCTATCAGGAGAACTACCGTCGCCGCGAGATGCGATTCGTGCGCTTCACACTGACCTGGAAGTTCGGGGAGCAGAACGCCTCGATGTTCCGGAGGAAGCGGGATCAACAACGGGATCCGGGCGTTGGCGGCGAGGGAGATTTTTAGAACGTGACCACTTCGAACCGGGGGCAGCCGACATCCCCTACCTGATTGTAATATTCCAGGAAACGCACTTTGTGGAAATAGCCTTCCGCATCGTTCACAATGTAAACGATCGAAGGGTCCACCGTGTAGGAGTTGGTAACGAACGAGTAGGTCTTCCAGTCGTAACCAATAACATCCCAGTTGCTGCTGAAGGCATGCTGCAAAGTATCCGAAAGGGTGACAGCGGAGTAGTCGGCATTTTGTAAGCGAGCTACTCGAGCACCTGAGCTGGCGAGGAATCCAGTGACTTGATAGTATGGGAGATAAATGGGCTGGTAGACCTGCGTGGTATACCGGGTGAGTACGATATCCCACGTACGGTGCAGGGGTTCGATGATCGTGGCACCCTGATCGAACTTGAACATGGTATGCGCCCGCAACGGATCCTTTACCACGGTGTACTGCGCTAGTCCCGAACCATCCAATTGCGCGGTGGACACGAGATAACTGCTGGCGTCAACGGAAAGGACCTGCAGCTTACGATAACCCATGGAAGCCCCTTGTTGATCCGCACCCATATCGATCACATAGACATGGTCCCCATTGCGCCAATCGCCAATGGCAGTGCTATCCGCGTGGCCGCTCGGGCGATCGTACTTGCGCGCGGCACCCATACCCAGCGTATCTGTTGGCTGATCCATCGGCATGGCACCACGATCCCACGCCCACATCATGCGCGAACCGTTCAAGCGAACACGCCAACCTTCCTCTCCGCTTTCGAAGGATAGGTCCCACGCCGTTTTATCGTTGGAAGCCATCACACTGCCGGTCCCGATGTCGTACCAGAGCTGATTCTCGTAACCGGGTTCCAAACACAGCTCGCGCGTGACCGCGGAGCCAGGTTGGCGGGCGGGCACTGCCAGCTCCTCGCGCATGCATCCCGTGGTCAGGAGGAGCGTCAGCAACAAGATGGATACGCTGTTCTTCATCCTTCGCGTTTCCGGATCAGATCGAATTCAACCCGCAAGAACGCCGTTCGACCGGTGGTCATGGGTACGCTATTTCCACCAGCATTGTGTACACCCCCGGCCAAGCTGGCATTCAAATTCTGCACGTTAAAGAGATCCTTACAGCCACCGGAAAGGGTGATACGACCTGCCCAGACACGTTTGCTTACCGTTGCATCGACCATGTGGAAAGGCGCTATGTACCCACGCACCAATTCAACATTGTTGAGCAGAGCGTAGTTCACTTGCTGCCCTGTGTACTTCCAGAACAGCGAAGCGGACCACCCGCTCTTCTCCCATTGCCGGCTCAGGCTACCCCGCATTTCCGGTGTCCATAACCAAGGCTCGTCATGGGCCATGGCAATATCATCCAAACGGGCGGTGATCGCTGCACCCACAGAAAGGGACCACACCCCATTGGCCCATGCTGCGCCTGTGCTTCCGCCTGCCGTGCGCAAGTCGCTCACGTTGGCATAGGTCCATTCGGTAAGGCCTACTTGCGCCAGAGCGATCTGATCCCGGAGCCTGTTGTAGAACACGTTGATCTCGCTCGTGTAGGTGTGTTCGTTACTGGTCTTTCTAAAGGCCAGCGCAAGCGTACCATGGCGCGAACGCTCGGCACGTAGATCAGGGTTGCCGTTGATATCGTGGTTCACGTCCACGAACAGGAAATAAAGCTCTTTGAGCGAAGGTGCCCGAAAGCCTTCGGCATAGGAGGCGCGCAGTGTGAACGTAGAACCCAGCTGCCACCGGAGATTGATGGAAGGAATGGCTGGTGCTGCGAACCGCGTGTTGTAGCCATACCGCACCCCAGGCCTAAGGATGACGCGCTCCGTCAGGCGGTACTCCATACTAACGAAGCCAGCATAGTCGCCGATCTCCCTGCGACCGCTCACGATACGCTCCCCGGAACCGGTCTCCTGCACCAGGTCCACCCCCCCCTCCCAGGAAAGCTTGGAACTATCCGGAGCAGAAGCGTACACAGCACGCAGGTTCGTGAGGTCGAAGCGTGACGTGTCCTGCGTTCCCTGGGCATCCACCAGGACACCTTCCAATGTGGTAAGGTCGCGGAACCAGGTGTTGCGGACCCGGCTATAGCGATTGTGCGCCAAGAAAGCATTGAGGTGGGACGCTTTCCCGAACCTTGTTTGCGCGGTGACCGCTTGATCCAACCGCAGGGTGGTGAAGCGTTCGTCAAAAGCGGTCTCGTAATAAGGACTCCGTGGTAGGCCGCGTGCGAGGATCATGTCGTGCATCACTTCGCCTTTGTATCCGAAGGTCCAACGATCGCCATTCCAGCGATAGTTCAACCTTCCGAAGTACTGCTCGCGTGGCTTCCATTGTTGGTAGCGGTTGGTATCAGCAAGAGTAGGCGAAAGCTCCGGTAAGCCGGGTCGCGAAGGATCCCAACCCGCAAAGAAATTCCGGCCACCGTTCAGCAGTAGACCATGGCGCCCCCACGAACGGGTGACAGCGAAGGTGGTATTGAGCCGCCCTATGTGCTCGGCGTAAGTGGATAGCCGGATCGATGACGCCGCCGTACCTGCTTTACGTGTGATCAGATTGATGGTGCCCGCCAATGCATTGGTGCCATAACTCACGCTCAAGGGCCCTTCCACGATCTCGGCACGATCGATACCGGTCAGGTCCAATTGGCCCAGGTCGATGTTCCCATCTTGCCGGCCGATCACAGGGATGCCATCCACCAGGATCTTCACGTTCTGGCCACCCATGCCTTGCATGCTCAGCGAACTACCCAACACGTTATCCTGCGCAATGCGGATGTTCAATTCGTTGCGCAACGCTTCGCCCAGATTGTTGGCGGCCATCCGCTGAAAGGTCTGTTGATCGAGGATACGGACCCGATGCACCGCGGCATCGGCGGTAGTCGGCGCGTACTGTCCGGTAACCACTACCTCACCCAGACCCACCGCCTTGCGCTTCAGCAAGTAGACCCGATCACCGGGTTGAACAACGGTATCTGTCACGGTACCGTAACCCACGAAACTGATGCGGATAATGGCTGGCGAGGCGATGGAAGCACCGCTCGGGACAACCACGCTGCCCTGAGCATTGGTCGCAAAGTGCAACTGCTCTTCACCCGCACGGTCAACCGTAATGTGGGCGAACGGAAGAGCATCGCCCGTGGTGGTATCGCGCACGGTAAGGTGCAACTGGGCACTGATGACCAGCGGTGAACAGACACCGATGCCGACGAGCAAGAACCACCTTTTGAACAATACAACCATCACCTTCTCAAGATAACGGGAGTTGGTCCCGTTAACTGTCATAACGATGTAACGCCTTCTCCTGAGAATTCTGGTACCCTATGCAACATCTCCCGTTCACTGCCAGCGACCGGTCACTCGATCACCAAACGGCTGGAGGAGCTAAGCCCTTCGCCTTGCAAGCGAATCACATAAAGCCCTTTACCAAGACCATTCAGGTCGATGGTGCGCTGCACAAGGCCTCCCAAACCGGTCAACAATTCCTCGCGCACCAAGCGACCGCTGGCATCGTGGATGTTGAGCAACAGTTGAGGCACCTGCGTGTCGATCACCAAGTTCACATTACCCTGCGATGCCGGGTTGGGTGCCAGAATAAAGGCTTGTGGAGTCTGTCCTTCTGCCACGGACGTGGCACTTATGAGCTCCTTGGTAAAGGTGATGTTCCCCGTTGCATTTCCCCCATAGGCGGTGAATACGAGCTTCCAAACATTCGCTGCGCGGTCCTTCACGAAATAGGTGCGATCCTGTGCATATTCCCACTGGAAGGTGGTCATGTTGAAGTTCTTCCAATCGTACCCAACAATATTCATATCGGTGCCCAGGGTCTGGTTGGTCCATTGGACATCAACGGAGGGAACGCCATCCACCTGCAACGCCTCCACCTCGCGGTTCTGCAGCGCCCCAACCACCGGGTAATAGGCCGGAAAGGGTTGTGTAACAAAAGCCGAATACTTTGTGAACAGCAGGTCCCATTCAGAAGCCAGCGGCTCCGGATCTACAGCGGCCCCAGTTGTGAAGGACCAGTAGCCGAAGTTCTTTCCAGCAAAATCGCTACGGACCAAATTTCCCACCTGTTCGTTGGAACCATCCAAAGCGGCGAGCGTGAACGTGAAGCTGTTGGTGGCCGATGCAAATCCGTTCACGGCGAATTTCTTGTATTGACCATCGGCCATCGCAAGCACGAAGAGACTATCGCCAGCGACGTTGTTCGTGGTGAAATTGTAGATACCCCAACCCAGGTCGAACGGGTTCGCCGTGAGCCCTTGGTTAAGTGCTCCTGAGCTCCAGTTGGTCTCGCTATTGTGCTGCTCTGGCCAATTTGCTGCCAAGCCAGCGGTATCCAGCTCTGCCCACTGGGCCAAGGTATAGGGTGCTTTGAAGACACGCATGCCTTTGGCCGTATTGACCAATACACTGCCTGTGATGCCAGTGATCTCAAAGGCGATGTCCCAATCGGTAAGTGCTGCCATGGTCTGGGCATCATCGATCAGCCGGTACCGCACTTGCTGGAGAGCCTGAGGACCCGTGGAAACGGTTACGGGCTGTGCGATGGTAGTGAGCGAGAGGAGCGAGAACATCGACAGTGTACTGAGCTTCATTGTCTGGAGAGTTTCTGATGGAGGTGCAAAACAACATCCTTCAAACAAGGCGCAGCCGCAATAGATCGGGCAAATGAGCCCGTTTCCGTCACGAAACTGCAACAACCCCCTGATCACAGAAGTTAAGGGTGGAAATCAGCGAGGCCCGGGTCGCTCAGGCTTTCGCCGTCGCTCCCCGAGCCCCGCCTTCACCGGACCTCCAATATCAGTCCACCTTCGTGAACCGATGGGTTACCACCTTATCCATGGTGGTGAGTTGGATCAAGTATGAACCGGCTGGCAGCGTGGAGATATCCAACGTGCTGCGGTTCGCGCCCTGACCAACGTTCAATGACGTACCAGGCAGCGCCTCCTGACCGAGGGCGTTCAGGATGCTCAGTTCCAGTTCAGCGTCCACCAACATCATCAGGTCGAGGTTGATGATGTCGCGGGTCGGGTTCGGGAACACGTTCATGATGCTCATGGGCGCATCGTTCTCGATGGTGCTCAAGAGCTGTTCCTCGGAGTCGATGTTCAGGCCCATGCCGTTCAGCACATCGCTCAGTTCGGCTGGATCCTGCGGAGCAAGACCATTGTTGAGCCCACCGAGGATGTTGCAGAGGAACGGACCGACCACGATGAAGGGTGCTCCCTGTACATCGAGGCTGGCACAGATCTCACCACCACCTTGGATCAACAAGCCATTCACATCAAAGCCCGTGGTCTGACCGAACACCACACCGCTCAGGTCGAGCGTTGCAGGATCATAGACCAAGGTGTGGATCCGCCACAGACCGAACGGACCCACTACAAAGGACGGGGTGGCGCTGACAGCGCGGATCACAAGACCCTGACCACGTGTGAGCACGTAGAGGGTCTGGTAACCGGGAGGCACCACATCGTTCCCTGCGGGCACACCGACCAATGTGGCAGAACCACCCTGGCGGCAAACGATGAAGTCGGATGGGGTGATATCACCTGCATCGGCGATACATTCCGTCGGACACTCTGTGACTTGGAAGGCTGCACCAGCCACATCCAGGCTCGCGCAGATGTTGTTCGCTGCCAACAGGGCCAGCACATCACCACCGGTGGTCGTGCCAGGCACCACCACGCTCAGGTCCAGATCGCTCGGGAACACGAAGGTGTGGATGGTGTACAGGCCGCCGCTCGTCACCGTGAAGGAGGGAGCAGCACCCAGTTGCTGGATGGTGAGCTCCGTTCCGCTGGTCAGCACGTAGGCCAGGCTGTAACCAGCAGGCGTGTTGCTGTCACCGTTCGGGGTGGCGGTCAGGGTCGCTGCGTCGCCGCTCAGGCAGACATCGGAGCCACCGCTCAGGGTACCCGCGTTCGGGTCCGCCACGTTGAAGGCTGCACCGGCCACATCGAGGCTTGCGCAGATGTTGTTCGCTGCCAGCAGGGCCAGCACATCACCACCGGTCGTCGTGCCGGGAACCACCACGCTCAGGTCCAGATCGCTCGGGAACACAAAGGTGTGGATGGTGTAAAGGCCGCCGCTCGTTACTGTGAAGGAAGGAGCAGCACCCAGTTGCTGGATGGTGAGCTCCGTTCCGCTGGTCAGCACGTAGGCCAGGCTGTAACCAGCGGGCGTGTTGCTGTCACCGTTCGGGGTAGCGGTCAGCACTGCTTCAGCACCGCTGAGGCAAACGTCGCTTCCACCGCTGAGCGTACCCGCGTTCGGGTCCGCCACGTTGAAGGCTGCACCGGCCACATCGAGGCTTGCGCAGATGTTGTTCGCTGCCAGCAGGGCCAG
>CAMCAZ010000001.1 GCA_945872795.1 Chryseobacterium gleum | reverse complement strand
GCATGTTCTTGGCGATCAGGCGGTCCACCTCTGTACGGCCCGTCTGCGGGTTCAGCGTTTGTACTCCGATGTGGTGCCCCGTTACCCCGCGGAACTCAGGAGGGATGTCGTAGGCCTCGGCCTCGCCGCTCAACTGGGCCGCATGCACTGCAGCGCCATAGGCCACGGCCTTCATGGGCTCGTGGTGGAAGATCTTCTGACGGCTGTCGCTGAAGATTCTGCCCATGCGCTCGCGGATGTAGGGCACCATGCTGCTGCCGCCCACCAGCATCAGCGCGCCGATGTCGCGCTCCTTCAGGCCGGCGCCGTCCATGCAGCGCATGCTCACCTCGATCGTCTGTTCGATCATCTGGCGGATGGCCGCCTCGAAGTCCTTGCGGTACACCACCACCTCGAAGGCGTGGTTGCCGATCAGCACCGTTTTCTTCAGGTAGCTCTTGTTGGGGATGCTCAGCTCGATCTTGATCTCCTCGCTGATACGCCGCAGTTGCAGGCTCGTTAGTCCATTGATGGGCAGCGGTGCGCCGTGGGTCTTCTCGAACTGCTCCAGAATGATGACGGCGATGGCTTCATCGAACTCTTTGCCGCCCAACTCGGTGAGGCCATCCTTGGCCAGCACGTACACCCCGTTCTGGTCCATGCTCAGCAGGGTGGCGTCGAAGGTGCCTCCGCCCAGGTCGTACACCATCAGCACCTCGTCGTTACTGGCGCTGGCCACGCCGTAGTGCAGGGCGGCCGCCACAGGCTCCTCCACCAGGCCCAGCACCGGCAGCTCGGCCAGCGCGGCGGCGTTCAGCACGGCCTTGCGCTGCACGTCGTTGAAGTGCGCGGGTACGGTGATCACGGTGCCCTCCAGCTCCTGCCCGGTGTGGCTCTCCGCATCGAAGCGGAGCTTTTTCAGCACCAGGGCGGCCAGCGTTTCGGCATGCCAGGCGGTGCCGCCCTTGTCGAAGAAGATGGGCCGCTGCTCGCCGAGGTGCCGCTTGAAGTAGCGCATCACCGGCAGTTCGGGGTTCTGCTCCACCAGGGTCTCCACCAGGTAGCCCACGGCGGCGTTGCGCTCGTTCACGTAAACCGCGCTGGGCGTGCTGAACACGTCGCGGAAACTGTTGTCCGGCAGTAGCACGGGGCTGCCGTCCTTCTGTAGCCGGGCAATGAGCGAGAAGGTGGTGCCCAGGTCGATGCCGGTCTTCATGTGGTGAGGGTGCGTGCCTGCTGCAGGAAGATCTGCCGCACATCGCTCTTCAGGCGGGCCAGGTTGCGCTGCAGGTTCTCGTGGGCGCGCTGCAGGTTGATGAATTTGCGCTCGCCGTGCTCTGCGCTCTGCACTAAGCGTTGCACGCGGCGCTTCTCCTCCTCATCACTGGCGGCCTGCCGCTGGGCCTGTTCCTTCAGCTGGTTCTCCATGGCCAGACTATTGTGGGTGAGTTGGCCGCGCAGGTGCTCGCTCAGCAGGCGTGTCCATTGGCGCATGTACTCGGTGCCCATGCGCCGGGCCTCGTTGCGCAGGCTATCTTGCGCCTTGCCCAGTTCCTTATCGCCGCCCTCCTCACGCTCGCGCCGCATGGCCCGCGCCACAAACACCGCACCTAGGCCCAGCAGCACTAGGGTCAGGGGGATCATGATGTAGCGGAGGTCGCGCATGAAGGATAGACCCAGCGTGCTCAGAATCATGAACGCGATCATCTGGTACTTGCGGATGGCCATGAAGAACTCGTAGAAGCCCTTGCGCGCCATGCTGCCCTCGTAGCGTCGCTCCATCTGCAGGGTGTTGGCCAGCAGCTCCTGTAGCGGCTTGTCGGTGAGCAGCTTGAACTGCAGGGTGGGTGCCGCTAGGCCAGCTTTGCAGGCAGCCCGCTCCAGGTCCTGTTCCAAACTGCGCATCCCATCGCGCATCATCGTCAGGTCGTTCAGCCCCGAACGCAGCAGGCCCGCGTGCAGCCGTACCATGAACTGTTCCTCGAAGGCCTGTGGTACACCCATCACGGTGGCCTTGCTGGTCTTCTGCCCCTCCAGCTCCTGTAGCCCCTCCAGTTCATGGTCCACCAGCTTGGTGAAGGTGCCGGTCTGCGATCGGAAGAGCCCTTCAACTTGGTCGGTGAGCCCCTTCTCCAACTGGTTCATCTGCTGGGTGAGCAGCTGCTTGAGCTGGGTGGCCGCATCGCTGGCGCTGCCCGGGCCCCGGGCCTGCACCTTGATAACCTGCTGCTGGTTCAGCGCTTTGCGCGCCTTCAGGTTGCGCTCCTCCTGCTGCAGGCTCAGGCCCAGCACATGCTCCAACCGCTCCAGGGTGTTGGCCACAGTTAGGTTGAAGAGCAGGTTGAGCGCGCCTTGGAAGGCGGGTTCGGTCAGGCGACTTGGGAGCGCCTTCGATGACAACTGCTCTAGGGTCAGCTCTTCCACCAGCGTGCGTTCGGCCTCCAAGGTGCTGCGCAGTTCGGCAGGCAGTCGCAGCCCGCCATGGTGCACCACAAGCATCCAGGGCGAGTCGCCGGCCATGGCCACCAGCTGGTCTCCCCACTCGGCAGGGGCCGCAGCGCCCACCACACACACACGCAATAGGGGGCGCAGCTCATCCAGGCGGTAACTGGTCACCGCAGAGAATGGACAGTGGCGCACGCGCATGGCCAGTCCATCGATCACGCTTTCGCCTTCGGTAAGCCCCAGGGCGGCTAGTACGGCGGGTACCTGGGCCATGTCGGCCGTATCGAAGGTTACCACCTCAAAGCCTGCCACGGGCCGCTCAAGCCGCTCCTTAAGGGCTGTTGCGCCGTCCAACGCGCTGCGCACACCCAGTTCGGCGAGCTCGCGTGCTTGTTGCAGGAGCTCGTCCAGTGCCGAGGCCAGCTTGGTGTCCAGTTGGAGCCTCAAAAGTTGTCGAAATTAAGGTTAATGGCTCCATCCACCTGTTCGTGGTTCATCACCCCCCCATGGATGAACGGGCAGGCATACCCGGGCAGGGAGATGCCCAGGCTGAAGGCGATGGCCGATCCGTCCCACACGACCTTGCCCCCATCTACCATGGAGAGCTCCACGGTGGAACCGCCGCGGACCTCCTGGCGCCACAGGCTTTCATACTTCAGGAATTGGTCGTCCTTGTTCTTGTAGGTGGTGATGACCGAAACAATCGTGAAGCTCTTCTGACCCATGTTGCGCACCTTCAGCTTGCCTTGGGCGTAACGTCTCATGTAATCATCCTTGGCGGCAATGGTAGCATTGAGCTCTTCCACTTGGGCGGTCAAGGGGCGCAAGGTGCCCAGCTCCTTCTGGTCATCCGCATGACGCAGTCCGAAGTAGGCGGCTGCGCCGAGCAGCACCACCAGCCCGATGCCCAAGCCGGTCACCAGCCCCCATGTCGGCCCCCCCTTGCCTGCTGCGGCCTTGCCTTTGGCGGGCGCTGCTGGCCGTTGGGGCGCTGCGGTCCGGGCCGGGGGCGGAGTGGTGGCGCCCGCATCATAGATGGGGGCGCTGCTCGGCAGTTCCTTCAGCACCGCGCCGCCCCCACCCCCCAACAGCACCTGCATGGCCTCATTCAGCTCCTCCAGATTCTTCTGGTACAGCTTCTTCAGGTTCGGCGTTGGCGCATTGGTGAGGCGCAGCTGATAGTCGTTGTACACCTCTCCAGACTTGGCCTGTACCGCATCGGGGCCGGCATTGTCGGGTAGGCCCAAGAGCTGAAGGGCTTCTTCGCGGGTCATGTGAGTGGTTAAGCGGCGCCAATTTAGTGCTTCGCCCCCGTCACGGCTGAGGCCTATCTTCGCATACCGCCACGCTCCCATTCAATGCGCATCCCCGTTCCCTTGGCCCTTTTCTGCTGGGCCACTATGGCCACCGCCCAGGTCAACCCCAACGCGCCCAAGCCAGCGCCCAAGCCGAAACCTGCGGTGGTACCAGCGACCTCGGGCCCCAAGCAATTCACGGGCAACAGTTCCATCCTAGTGGTGGTGGATGCCGATGGGGTGCTCTATGTGGACTACGAGAAGGTGGGGAACGTCCGCGCGGGTGAGACCTGGAAGAGCCCCATTATGGCGGGGAGCCATATGGTAGAGTTGCGCATGGGGGAGGACAGGTGGGAGAAGACCGAGGAGTGTAAGAGCGGGCAGCAGCTGATCGTGCGAACAGAGCTATCCAAGGTGCGGGAGCGGCGAACGGAGCAGGTGGCGCAACGGCGTGAGGAGGCTGAGGCAGAGAGCCAGGCCAAGGCGCAGGAACGATCAAGGGCTGAGTACCAGGCTGCTGAGGAGGCCCGGGTGACAGCCGAGCTCGAAAAGAGGAGAGCTCAGTTACCCTTTTTACTCGCATCACAAATGGTCAAAGTGGATGGTGGAAAATACAAGATGGGTTGCACAAAGGATCAAAGATTCGATTTTATGTATTGTCGTAAGGATGAGTCTCCGGTTCACGAAGTGGTCATTTCCACTTTTTATATTACGAGTACCGAAGTGACTCAGGAACTCTGGGAAGCCGTCATGGGCACCAATCCAAGTTTACGGAAGGATTGTCGTACATGCCCGGTTGAGAATGTCAGTTGGTTCGAGGTTCAATATTTCATTAAAACACTGAATCGTTTGAGCGGTAAGTTGTATAGACTTCCAAGTGAAGCTGAATGGGAGTATGCGGCAAGAGGAGGCCTGCAAAGCATTTCAATGAGATATGGAGATTCAGGTATATTGGGTGAACGAGCTTGGATATCATCAAATAGTGATGACGCAGTGCATCCGGTTAAACAGCTAAAAAGCAACGAATTAGGTCTCCACGATATGCTGGGGAATGTATCGGAATGGTGCGAGGACTGGTATGCAGATCGATATGAGCGCACCATCAAGGATCCCGGCGGACCAGGGTCGGGTGAGTACAGAGTCGCTAGGGGTGGTTCGTATTCTGGTAGCGTTGCTGATTGCCGTCCTGTCTCAAGGAGTGGATTCAAGCCAACTTTCAAGTCTCCAGAGATCGGATTCAGGCTCGTTCATAACTGAAGGTGTGAATAATGGGGTGGCTGGAGACTAAGTTCGTTGGCTGCCAGACAATGGAGCCGTCCTGGCCATGGAGTTGGGCCCATGTGCCAGTGATCATCTGTTCGATGAAATGATCACATTGAAGATGGGTTTACTGGCAGACACACTTGACCATTCGTCGGAAGGCGCCCAGCGAGCTGGGTCTGTGCGAAATGACCGGGAATGTCAGCGAATGGTGCCATGACCGGTATGGGGAGGTATGCTTGCTAAGCGGTCCCACTGCGGAGCCCCAAGGGCCGACCACGGGGAAGCACCGCGTCGTTCTAGGAGTTCATTTTGTTGGCGGTGCAAGGCTGCGGTCTAAGCCCGAGATGCGGTTGCAAACGACCGGGTTCCGGCTCGTGAGGTTCGAGTAGCCTCGGCCCGTTCCGCAGTGTTCACGCGGCGCACTGGACCAGCTTGGCCCGCGCATGCGTTGTTCCCCCTGGTATAATGCCACTCCCTGCTGGCGCTGGTTTCTGAACGCAACACCTGCCTGAAGTCCACCTGGCTTGGACCGCCGCTTTCTTTGGTGTGACCAAGGTCCGCAGGTTTCCGTCTCATGCCTTCAGCGGCTTGTGCGGGAGAGCGCCCCTCAAGCGGTGGGCGGTGTGCATTCAACCAGCCCCCTGTGTTGCTTGCCCAGCTGTTCCGGTCCATGGGCATGAATGCTCCATTTCCCTACTTTTAGACCATCGTCCCAACCATTCATCGTCATGCCAGAAAACACCACCACAGGTGCCCAGGTCATGGAAGAAATGCAGGCCCTGCTCAGCGAGATGCGCGGCCTGCAGCAGGAGATCCAAGCCCTGCGGGAGCAGGCGGAGGCTGCGACGCAGCAGATCACGGGTCAATACGTGGGTGAGGCGCAGGATGGGCTCGGGCGCCTGAACGCTTTCGTGCAGGACGCTGAACAAGGTGAGGCCCGTCTGGCCGACCATCTGGCCCGGATCCAGGAACAGGAGCAGGCGATCAGCAAGTTCATGGACCAGGCTGAGCAGCACGAGCAGGCGGCGAGCAAGTTCATGGACCAGGCTGAGCAGCACGAGCAGGCGGCGAGCAAGTTCATGGACCAGGCTGAGCAGCACGAGCAGACGGCGAGCAAGTTCATGGACCAGGCTGAGCAGCACGAGCAGACGGCGAGCAAGATCATGGAGCAGACGCAGCAGCACGAACAGTCGGCGAGCAAGTTCATGGACCAGGCCGAGCAGCACGAGCAGACGGCGAGCAAGTTCCTGGAGCAGACGCAGCAGCACGAACAGTCGGCGAGCAAGTTCATGGACCAGGCTGAGCAGCACGACCAGTCGGCGAGCAAGTTCATGGAGCAGACGCAGCAGTACGAACAGTCGGCGAGCAAGCTCATGGACCAGACGCAGCAGCACGAACAGTCGGCGAGCAAGCTGATGGACCAGACTCAACAGCACGAACAGGCGGCGAGCAAGCTGATGGACCAGACTCAACAGCACGAGCAGTCCGCTAGCAAGCTCATGGACCAGACTCAACAGCACGAGCAAGCGGCCAACAAGTTCATGGAGCAGTCCGAGGAACACGAGCAGTCGGCAAGCAAGTTCATGGACCAGACCCAGGAGCACGAGCAACAGGCGCAGTCCAGCATGCAGCAGACCGGTGAGCATGCCAGCACGGCGGCGGGTCACGCTTCAGAGGCACAAGGGCACGCCAGCACTGCGGCGGGTCATGCCTCGGAAGTACAAGGCCATGCCAGCGCAGCTGCTGGTCATGCAGGTGAGGCTCAATCATCGGCTTCGCAAGCACAGACCATGGCCGATCAAGCTGGCCAGCACGAGCAGCAGGCCCAAGCCAGCATGCAGCAGGCCGAAGCTCACGAACAGGCGGCACAAGGCCATGCCGATCAGGCCTCGGCCAGCGCGGAATCCGCTTCTGCCGCAGCATCGGAAGCCCAGACCCACGTACCCATCGCCGAAGCTGCCTCCACGCAGGCGCAGACCAGTGCTGCAGAGGCGCAGGGCCACGAGCAACAGGCGGCGCAGCATGCGTCCCAGGCACAGGCCCACGAACAGGAGGCCAATGAGGCGCTGGGCAGTATCCGCGAAAGCGACCAGCAGGGCCAGCAATTGGTTGCTCAGATCCAAGCGGCCGAGCAGGAAGCCCGGACAGTAGTGGACCAGGTCATGACCTACGAAGGGCAGATACAGAATCTTGCGCAGCAAGCCCAATCCTTGGAGCGTGAGGTATATGGGGCGGTTGGTGAGGTACAAGGTCATTTGGGTGCCATCAACGCTTCGGTGGAGCAGATGGTCTCCATCACGGACCAAGTGGGGCAACTGCGCGACCAAGCTGAGCAGGGCAGGACCGAAACGGAGAAAATGTGTTCAGAAACCGCAGGCCTCCGTGATGAGGCCAGCGGATTGAATGCCGAAACTCGGTCCATCAAGGATGAGTGTTCTTCTCTGCGAGAGGAGACCCAAGCGTTAAAGGATGACACCGATAAACTGCGTGGCGAGGCGGATGGGTTCAAGCGCGAGGCCAAAGAAGCGAGTGATGATGCCAAGGAGGCGAGCAAGGGTGCCGAGGAGAATGCGAGGGACGCTGAGCAGTCGGCAAGGAATGCGGAGCGTGCAGCGGTCGACGCGGAAAGCGCGGCCGCACAGGCGCGTTCGGCCGCGAGTAGCGCCAGTTCATTCGGGGGATTTTAAAGAACATGAGTTCCAGCACACTTCAACTTAGCGAACATGGCGCACCCAATCGAAGCGGGCGGAAGCAGTTTTTTTTCTCCGCCAGAGCTATTGAAAACCCCATGGAAGACGCGCTTGTCGATCTTAGGGACGATGGTTGATGATCCCTACAAGGATGAAGGATGGCCACGTCATATCTTTTCAAAAGGAGGGGTGCATGCGTACTTGTCTAAGGACGGTTCAACTCGGTACGAGCTCAGGATGGATGGCGACAGACCTGTCTTGACAACATGGAGAACACAAGGCCCAGGCAATAGCTGGGATTACACGCCTCAGGATGGATGGAAGATGTTGAAAGGAGGGGGGGTGGAAGGGGGAGGGAGTGTCGGTGGTATCAGAGCCTCTCAACGAACTTTTGATCCCGATGACGGCTCTTTCCAGGAACACTATGGCGAGCTATCGCTACCCAGCATGGGTATATCCCGTTCCAAAGGCGCCGGTGAACCTTGGGATTCGTCGCTCAACTTGACGGTATTTAACGTTGAGGTAGGCAACACGAGGACATTCTCTCCAGAGGTTCGGTCTGATGGGTCGGTCACGCAATGGGGAGGAACGGTCAGTGGCCAGATCGGACTTGGAGCGACTTGGGATCCGAAGACCTTGAAATGGAAGGTGAGCAAACCTGGTGGGGACGTGGACGTCGAATATCGTGACCTATCTGACTTCACACCGTTCCTGAATTCAAAGGAATGGTTTGAGGTGCGTCGGGAAGCGCTCCTGAAGCAACGAAAGGAACTTATGAACTCCCTTCATAGCACAGGGATGAACAATGATGGAGCGAAATCGGTGTTGGATAGAGTGAAAAAAATAGATTCAGAAATCAAGGAATTGAATGCCCTGATTGATCTGAACCCAGCGGTCGATCAGCTGAAGAAAAGCGTGGATCAGCTGAAGTCCAACCTGTTGTTATGAGAGATCGGTAAACCTCTTTTCAGCCAGCTGAATCAAAAAAATGAACAGTTCCTCGAGCCTTTGCCAAGCTGCATGAAATGGAACCCAGGGTGAACTCATCCGATCTTTTCCCTGCTTGATTTTCATTTTGGCCTTCCTTCTCGCTCCCCGCGCCCAGGTGAACCCCAATCAGGGGCGGGAAACCCCGCGCACGAAGGGCGCACCGGCCGTTGCCCTCAAGGGCGTGTTGGAGGTGCGGTGGGAGGGCTCCAACACGGGAAAACTGCAGATCGGCCCGGAGGAGGAAGCATCGAGGGGTGCCGGACCAGGCGGATCACCGTGTAACCGTACCTACGAGTCCGGCAGTTTGGCCACTGTGGTGGTGTCGCTGACAGAAACCTTGGCGCCGTTGGATTGTGATGTGGTGCCACGCATATTTGTGCTGTGAACGCGTGGGTCGGATATGTACACGCAACGGGTTAAGGCGTCGCCGGGCTCAGTGACATCAAGGGTCGCATCCTGTCTGGGCAACGTTAGGGATCAAGGCCTGGGCCCGGTGGCTGTTCAAAGGCCTCCTTCTGCTGGTATCCGTTTCATCCACGCGGCTGCGGCAGCCGCGTGAGGTCGTGCGTGCAGGCCTTTGGGGCCTCCAAATTGGAGCTTATTGTCCGCCTGGGGCATTCAGGGTCATGGAGCTCACTTGCCTTCCTCCAGGATGCGTGGTCTCTCCGCGTCTGTTGATAAGCTCGTTCAGCGCTCGGCGCTGCGCGCGGTGTAGCGCGTGGCACGTCGTTCCCCATAGGCCTGTATGCGCCCGGCCCTGCTGGCCTCCATCAGGTCACGCGTGGCGGTGGCGGTGCTCAGCTCGGGGAAGAAGGTGAGGTAGTCCTTGCGGCGGAAGGGACGCTCGCCCCATTGCTGCAGGAAGAGGTGGAGGCGGTCCTGTGGCTTGCGCACAGGGTCGGGCGCGTCCAGCACTTCGGCCAGGGCCTCATCCAGCCGTTCCAGGAGGTAGACGATGAAGCCGCCGCAGTCGCCGCGCCGGTCGGCATATTCCAGGGCGGCGTGGTAGGCGGGTTCCGCGCGGTGGATGAAGGCCTCATAAGGAAGATAGCCGAACACCGACCAATGGCGCATCAGGATGCGGCGCTGCCACAAGCGGGCCAGACGGCCGTTGCCGGCCGTGAAGGGGCGGAGGTAGATCAGGCCGAAGTGCACCACACAGCTGGTGATGAGGGGCGGGAAGTCGTCCTCTTCGGCATAGCGCAGCAGGTCCTGCACCACGGCGGGCAGGTCATGGGCACTGGCACTGCGCAGGGGTTCGGGGTCGCCGTACAACACATCCATGGGCCCGGTGCGGAAGTGGCCGGCATCGGTGGCCAGGCCGTGCATCAGCAGGGCGTGGGCCTGGCGCAGGTCGTGGGCCAGGAAGGGGTCCAGCTCCGGCAGGTGCTCCAGCGTGCGGTGGGTGTTCACCACCTCCAGGTCGGCGGGGCCGATGGCGCCGGAGGGACGGTTCACCAGCTCGGCCACGGGCAGGTGGTCCAGCATCCCTCCTTCTATGGCCACGTTGGCATGCACGGCGCTCACGCGGTAGGCGCGGGCCAGGTCCGGCGGGCTGTGCTGCAGGTGCCGGGCATGGATCTCGCCCAGCCGGTGGTGGATGTTGGCCACCAAATTCAGCATGCGCGGATCGATGGAGTAGTAGGTGACGGTCCCAAGGTCCATTTCGGATCATTTGATCTGTTCAAAGATAGGGTCATCCGATGATCGGGGATATGGGAAGTTCCGCTGGGGAAGGGGAAAGGGCGTGCCAGGAGGGGTGGGTGATGGTGATCTAATTCTCAGTATTTCAGTTGGTTACGTTATTCGCTGGACCTGCGTATGATCGGATCCCAGAGTGCTGTGTGGGGGAGGTGAGGTGATTTTTCATCACACGGGGATCGTTCATAAACCCGGAACACCTACCTTCGCAGCCCGTTTTCACCAAGGAGTGTGTGGAAACGCCTGATAGACAGAACGAAAGGACCTCATGCCAACCATTCAGCAGCTCATCCGCAAGGGTCGCGAGAACCCTGAGTACAAGAGCAAGTCGGTCGCACTGACCCGCTGCCCGCAGCGCCGTGGCGTGTGCACCAAGGTGTACACCACCACCCCGAAGAAGCCGAATTCGGCGCTTCGCAAGGTGGCCAAGGTGCGCCTGGTGAACGGGTACGAAGTGATCGCATACATCGGTGGGGAAGGACACAACCTCCAGGAGCACAGCATCGTGCTGGTCCGCGGTGGTCGTGTAAAGGACCTGCCCGGTGTGAAGTACCACATCGTTCGCGGCGTACTCGACACCTCGGGTGTGGAGGGCCGCAACCAGCGTCGCAGCAAGTACGGCACCAAGCGTCCGAAGCCCGGAGCAGCGCCTGTCAAGAAGAAGAAGTAACCTGTCATTGAACAGCAGCCATGCGCAAGAAGACAGTTAAGCACACGACCCTGCCCGACCCGAAGTTCGGTGACGTGCAGGTGACCAAGTTCGTGAACAACCTGATGTATGACGGAAAGAAGAGCAAGTCGTTCGACATCTTCTATGACGCCATGGACATCGTTGCCGAGAAGAGCGGTGAGGAAGGTCTGGAGACCTTCCGCAAAGCACTGAACAACGTGACCCCCCAGGTAGAGGTGCGCAGCCGCCGCGTGGGTGGAGCGAACTTCCAGATACCACAGTCGGTCCGTGAGGACCGCAAGAAGAGCCTGGCCATGAAATGGCTCATCGGTTATGCCCGTAAGCGCAACGAACGGAGCATGGCCATGAAATTGGCGAACGAGATCCTTGCCGCCTCCAAGGAAGAGGGTGGGGCTTTCAAGAAGAAGGAGGAGATCCACAAGATGGCCGAGGCCAACAAGGCCTTCAGCCACTTCCGTTTCTGATAACGACGGTAGAGCGAGCACGATCATGGCCAAGAGGGACCTAACATTCACGCGCAACATCGGCATCATGGCGCACATCGATGCCGGGAAGACGACGACTTCCGAGCGCATCCTGTACTACACGGGTCTTGTCCACAAGATCGGTGAGGTGCACGACGGTGCGGCCACCATGGACTGGATGGCCCAGGAGCAGGAGCGTGGCATCACCATCACCAGTGCCGCCACCACCACCAGCTGGAACTACCGTGGCGACAAGTACAAGATCAACCTGATCGATACGCCTGGCCACGTGGACTTCACCGTGGAGGTGGAGCGCAGCCTGCGCGTGCTGGACGGTGCCGTGGCCCTGTTCTGCGCGGTGGGTGGCGTTGAGCCCCAGAGCGAGACCGTATGGCGCCAGGCCAACAAGTACAAGGTGCCCCGCATCGGCTTCGTCAACAAGATGGACCGCAGCGGAGCCGACTTCTTCAACGTGGTGAAGCAGATCCGCGAGCGCCTGGGCGCCAACCCTGTTCCCCTGCAAGTGCCCATCGGCGCTGAGGCGGACTTCAAGGGTGTGGTGGACCTGGTGAACAACCGCGGCATGGTGTGGAACGAGACCGACCAGGGCATGACCTGGAACGAGGTTCCCATCCCGGCCGATCTGGTGGACACCGTGAAGGAGTGGCGCGACAAGCTCATCGAAGCCGTTGCCGAGAGCGACGACAAGTTGATGGAGAAGTATTTCGCCGATCCGGACAGCCTGACCGAAGCGGAGATCATGAACGCGATCCGCAAGAGCGCGATCAACATGAGCATCACGCCGATCCTGTGCGGCAGCGCCTTCAAGAACAAGGGTGTGCAGACCATGCTCGACGCCGTGATGGCCTACCTGCCCAGCCCGATGGACATCGAGTCGGTGACCGGTATCGACCCCCGCACGGACGCCGAGGTGATCCGTCACCCCGATCCCGATGAGCCTTTCGCAGGCCTCGCCTTCAAGATCGCGACCGATCCGTTCGTGGGTCGCTTGGCCTTCTTCCGCGCCTACAGCGGCGTGTTGGAAGCCGGCAGCTACGTGCTGAACACCCGCAGCGACAAGAAGGAGCGCATCAGCCGCATCTTCCAGATGCACAGCAACAAGCAGAACCCCGTGGAGCGTATCGCCGCCGGTGATATCGGTGCCGCTGTGGGCTTCAAGGACATCCGTACCGGCGACACGCTGTGCGCCGAGGACCATCCGATCATCCTGGAGAGCATGAGCTTCCCCGAGCCGGTGATCGGCATCGCCGTGGAGCCCAAGACCCAGGCCGACCTGGACAAAATGGGCGCCGCCCTGGCCAAGCTGGCTGAAGAGGACCCCACCTTCAAGGTGCACACCGACGAGGAGACCGGCCAGACCGTGATCAGCGGCATGGGCGAATTGCACTTGGAGATCCTCGTGGACCGCATGAAGCGCGAGTTCAAGGTGGAGTGCAACCAGGGTGCTCCCCAGGTGAAGTACAAGGAGGCCATCAGCGGCACGGTGGAACACCGCGAGCTGTACAAGAAGCAGACGGGTGGTCGCGGTAAGTTCGCCGACATCCACGTGCGCATCGAGCCGCAGACGGACCCTGAGAAGACCGGTCTGGAGTTCATCGACGAGATCAAGGGTGGTTCCATTCCGAAGGAATTCATCGCCCCCGTGCAGAAAGGCTTCGAGGCATCCCTGAAGAACGGCGTGCTCGCCGGCTTCCCGATGGAGACCCTGAAGGTGACGCTCTACGACGGAAGCTTCCACAACGTGGACTCCGACGCCCTGAGCTTCGAGATCTGCGCGAAGAGCGCCTTCCGCACCGCTGTGCCTAAGTGCAAGCCGGTGCTGTTGGAGCCCATCATGAAGATCGAGGTGATCACACCCGAAGAGAACATGGGTGACATCGTGGGTGACCTGAACCGTCGCCGCGGTACCATCCAGGGCATGGAGGACCGTGCCGGAGCGAAAGCGATCAAGGGCACCGTGCCATTGAGCGAGATGTTCGGCTACGTGACCTCCCTGCGTACCATGAGCTCGGGCCGCGCAAGCAGCACCATGGAGTTCAGCCATTACGATCCAGCACCCAACAACGTGACCGAAGCCGTTCTGGCCAAGGTGCGCGGTAAAGTTTCAGCCTAACGCCAACAGCGATGACCCAGAAGATCCGCATTAAGCTGCGGTCCTACGATCACAACCTCGTCGACAAGAGCGCCGAGAAGATCGTAAAGACGGTGAAGAGCACGGGCGCCGTGGTGAGCGGGCCGATACCCCTGCCCACTCACAAGCGCATTTTCACCGTGCTCCGCTCCCCGCACGTGAACAAGAAAGCCCGCGAGCAATTCCAGCTCTGCAGCTACAAACGCATGATGGACATCTACAGCTCGTCCTCCAAGACGATCGATGCCCTGATGAAGCTGGAGCTCCCCAGCGGCGTGGATGTGGAGATCAAAGTCTGACCGATAACACGAGACAGCCATGAGCGGATTGATCGGAAAGAAGATCGGAATGACCAGCCTGTTCGATACGGACGGGTCCTTGGTGGCCTGCACGGTGATCGAAGCAAGCCCCAATGTGGTCACACACATCAAGACCCTTGAGAAGGACGGCTACACTGCGGTGCAGCTGGCCCACGGAGAGCGTCGCGAGAAGAACACCCCGGCCGCCGAGCTGGGCCACTACAAGAAGGCCGGTACCACCCCCAAGGTGATGGCCCACGAGTTCAAGGAATTCGAGGAGGACATGAAGCTGGGCCAGACGGTGAGCGTTGAGCTCTTCGAGGAGGGCAGCTACGTGACCGTGACCGGACACAGCAAGGGTAAAGGTTTCCAGGGCGTTGTGAAGCGCCACGGATTCAGCGGTGTGGGTGAGGCCACCCACGGTCAGCATGACCGCAGCCGCGCCCCCGGTTCGCTGGGCGGCAGCAGCTATCCTGCTCGTGTGTTCAAAGGCCTGCGGATGGCCGGTCGCACGGGTGGCAACAAAGTGACCACCGAGAACCTGAAGGTGGTGAAGGTGGATGCTGGTAAGAACCTGTTGCTGTTGCGCGGTACCATTCCTGGTGCCAAAGGCAGCCACGTGATCATCTGGAAGTAAGATGGAACTCGAGATCTTCGGCAAGGACGGCAAGTCCACCGGCAAAAAAGCCAAGCTGAGCGATGCGGTCTTCGGTATCGAACCGAACGACCATGCGATCTGGCTTGATGTGAAGCAGCACCTGGCCAATCGTCGCCAGGGTACCTCGAAGACCCTCGAAAAGAGCGAGGTCTCCGGCTCCACCAAGAAATTGCACCGCCAGAAGGGTACGGGTGGAAGCCGTAAGGGTTCCATCAAGAGCCCGCTGTTCAAGGGAGGTGCGCGCGTGTTCGGTCCCCGTCCCCGCGACTACCACTTCAAGCT
This sequence comes from Chryseobacterium gleum, assembly GCA_945872795.1. Lineage (GTDB taxonomy): Bacteria > Bacteroidota > Bacteroidia > Flavobacteriales_F > PHOS-HE28 > PHOS-HE28. The sequence goes on along the minus strand of CAMCAZ010000001.1, from coordinate 137,002 downwards.
GAACAAGAAGGTGAAGGACCTGGCCCGTCGCAGCGCCCTGACCTACAAGGCGAAGGACGGCACGCTGAAGGTGATCGACGCACTGTCGCTCACCGCCCCCAAGACCAGCGAGTTCGCCTCCTTCCTCAAGGCCTTCGACCTCACCACGCGCAAGAGCTTGGTGGTGGTGCCCAGCAAGGACGACAACCTGATCCTCAGCTCCCGCAACCTGCAGCGCGCCCGCGTGGTGGTGGCCAGTGAACTGAGCACGTACGATATCATGAACGCCAACGGAATGCTGATCGTGAAAGAAGCGATCGCACCCTTGGAGAACACCCTCACCAAGTAAGCCATGAGCCAGATCATCATCCGACCGATCGTCACCGAGAAGATGACGGCGCAGGGCGAGAAGGAAGGCCGCTACGGCTTCGTTGTCGCCAAGACCAGCAACAAAGTGCAGATCAAGCAGGCGGTAGAGAAGGAGTACAACGTCACCGTCACCGGCGTTCGCACCATGATCTGCCGCGGCAAGAACCGTACCCGTTACACCAAGAGCCAGATCCTCAAGGGCCGCACATCGAGCTTCAAGAAAGCGGTGGTTTCCCTGAAGAGCGGCGAGGTGATCGACCTTTACAGCAGCATTTGATCCCGGTATCAACCTGAGCCATGGGCATTCGCAAACTCAATCCGGTCACCCCCGGCACCCGTCACAAGGTGATCACCGATTTCGAAGGTATCACCACACGTGTACCCGAGAAATCCCTGACCAGCGGCACCAACAAGAGTGGTGGTCGTAACAACCAAGGAAAGATGACCATGCGCTATCTCGGCGGTGGTCACAAACAGCGCTATCGCATCATCGATACCAAGCGCGACAAGTTCGGCATCCCCGCGGTGGTGAAGACCATCGAGTATGATCCGAACCGCAGTGCGCGCATCGCCCTGCTGTCGTATGCCGATGGTGAGAAGCGCTACATCCTCGCCCCGAACGGCCTGCAAGTGGGCCAGACGCTGGTGAGCGGCAAGACCGGTGTGGCCCCCGAAGTGGGAAACACGCTTCCGCTGAGCGAGATCCCCGTGGGTACCATCATCCACAACATCGAGCTGCAACCCGGTCAGGGCGGAAGCATCGCCCGCAGTGCAGGCACCTTCGCCCAGCTCAGCGCCCGTGAGGGTCGCTACGCCACGCTGAAGATGCCGAGCGGCGAGGTGCGCATGATCCTGGTGACCTGCCTGGCCACGGTGGGTACTGTGGGCAACAGCGAGCACATGCTGCAGAAGAGCGGCAAGGCCGGCCGCAGCCGCTGGCAGGGTCGTCGTCCCCGCACCCGTGCGGTGGCCATGAACCCGGTCGATCACCCGATGGGTGGTGGCGAGGGTCGTGCATCCGGCGGACACCCACGGAGCCGCAAGGGTCTGTTGGCCAAGGGTAAGAAGACCCGTCGTCCGAAGAATCCTTCGAACAAGTTCATCATCGAACGCATCAACGCCAAGAAGGGCGCCTGAACCACGCATAGCTCATGAGCCGTTCACTCAAGAAACCACCGTTCATCCACTACAAGCTCTCGAAGCGTGTGGATGATGCCCACACCTCGGGCAAGAAGACCGTGATCAAGACCTGGTCGCGTGCCTCCACCATCAGCCCGGAGTTCGTTGGTCTGACCATCGCTGTGCACAACGGCAACAAGTTCATCCCCGTCTACGTGACGGAGAACATGGTGGGCCACAAGTTGGGTGAATTCGCACCCACCCGCACCTACCGCGGTCATTCCGGTAACAAGAAGAACTAAGCACGACCATGGGAGCTCGTAAGAAACTAGCAGCCGATGCGCGCAAGGAGGCCATGAAGACGGTGGCGATCGCGCAGCTGCGCAATTTGCCTACCTCGCCCCGCCGCATGCGCCAGGTGGCCGACATCATCCGTGGTCAGCAGGTGGAGAAAGCGTTGGGCATCCTCCGCTTCAGCACCCGCCACAGCAGCCGTGATCTGGAGAAGCTGTTGCTCAGCGCCATGTCCAACTGGCAGGCAAAGAACGAAGGCGCGAAAGCCGACGAGGCCGGATTGGTGGTGAAGAGCATTCAGGTGAACGAGGCCCGCGGCCTGAAGCGCATGCTTCCCGCACCCCAAGGCCGCGCTTACCGCATGAAGAAGCGCAGCAACCACGTCACCCTGATCGTTGACACTGCCAACTAAGAGCCGAGAGACACTACCATGGGACAGAAAGTACATCCGATCGGCTACCGCCTTGGCTTCGTCAAGGGTTGGGATAGCAACTGGTTCGGCGGCAAGCATTACGCCGACAAGCTGGTGGAGGACGAGCAGATCCGTCAGTACCTGATGGCACGCCTGAAGAAGGCAAGCGTGAGCCGCATCATCATCGAACGCACGCTGAAGCTGGTCACCGTGACCATCAACACCGCACGCCCCGGCGTGATCATCGGGAAGGGTGGTGCCGAAGTGGACAAGTTGCGCGAGGAGCTCAAGAAGCTCACCGGCAAGGAGGTCCAGATCAACATCTTCGAGATCAAGCGTCCCGAGCTGGACGCCCGTCTGGTGGCCGACAGCATCGCCCGCCAGCTCGAAGGACGCATCAGCTTCCGCCGCGCCATGAAGATGGCCGTTGCCAGCAGCATGCGCATGGGTGCCGAAGGCATCAAGCTGACCGTGAGCGGTCGTTTGAACGGTGCCGAGATCGCCCGTACCGAGAGCTACCGCGAGGGCCGTGTGCCCCTGCACACCCTGCGCGCCGACATCGACTTCGCCATCACCGAGGCGCACACCAAGATGGGCCGCATCGGCATCAAGTGCTGGATCATGCGCGGTGAGGTGTATGGAAAGAAGGACCTGAGCCCCAACCAGGGTCAGGTGAAAGGACAGGGCGGACCTGCAGGCCGTGGGCCAGGGGACCGTCCGGAGCGTCGCGGCGGGGACCGTCGTGGCCCTGGAGGCCCTGGAGGTGATCGTCGTGGCCCAGGCGGTCCCGGTGGTGATCGTCGCGGCCCCGGAGGCCCTGGAGGAGATCGTCGTGGAGGAGGACCTAACCGCGGTGGAAACCGTAGCAACAACTAAGAGCCATGCTGCAACCGAAGCGTAGCAAGCGCCGCAATATGCACAAGGGCCGCATGAAAGGGCAGGCCCAGCGCGGACACCGTGTAGCCCTTGGATCCTTCGGCCTGAAGGCCATGGAGAGCGTGTGGCTCACCGGCCGGCAGATCGAGGCGGCCCGTATCGCCCTCACCCGCTTCATGAAGCGTGAAGGTCAGGTCTGGATCAAGGTGTTCCCCGACAAGCCGGTGACGAGCAAGCCCGCCGAGGTTCGGATGGGTAAGGGTAAGGGGTCGTTGGATCATTGGGTGGCTGTGTGCCACGCCGGCCGCATCATCTTCGAGGTGGACGGTGTTCCCACGGCGACCGCCCAGGAGGCCCTTCGCCTCGCAGCCCAGAAACTTCCGATCAGGACCAAGTTCGTGACCCGCGAGGACTACGACGGCCAATAATAGCGAGCCATGAAGAAGAAAGTATTGGAACTGAAGGACCTATCGGTCCAGGAGCTTCAGGATAAGCTGCAGGAGGAGCGCTCGGCATTGACCAAGTTGCGCTTCAACCACACGGTGAGCCCCATTGAAAGCCCGATGCAACTGCGAGCCAAGCGCAAGAGCGTGGCGCGCATCCTCACTGAGCTGCGCCAGCGCACGCTCGCCAATACGCAAACGAAATGAGCACCAACGCGACCCCCGTGGAACGCAACCTGCGCAAAGAGCGCGTGGGCATCGTGACCAGCGACAAGATGAACAAGAGCGTGGTGGTGCTGGTTGAGCGCCGCGTCATGCACCCCAAGTACGGAAAGTTCGTGAAGCTGTCCAGCAAGTTCATGGCGCACGACGAGAAGGAGGAGGCGCACATCGGCGACACCGTCCGCATCAGCGAGGTGCGTCCGTTGAGCAAGCAGAAGCGCTGGCGTGTAGTGGAGGTGGTGGAACGAGCCAAGTAAACCGAACAGAGCGATGATCCAACAGGAATCCCGGCTCAACGTGGCCGACAACAGTGGCGCCAAGGAGGTGCTTTGCATCCGAGTCCTTGGGGGCACGGCCCGGCGCTATGCGCGTATCGGTGATACGATCGTGGTGACGGTGAAGGCCGCCATGCCCAACGGCAGTGCCAAGAAGGGCACCGTGCACAAGGCGGTGGTGGTGCGTACGAAGAAAGAGATGCGACGCAAGGATGGAAGCTACATCCGTTTCGACGACAACGCCGTGGTGATCCTCGACGCTGCCGGAGAAATGAAGGGTACCCGCATCTTCGGACCCGTGGCCAAGGAGCTGCGCGAGAAGAAGTTCATGAAGATCATCTCCCTGGCACCCGAGGTGCTCTAATGTCGACGATCATGCAGAAGAAGACGCACATCAAGAAGGGCGACATGGTCAAGGTGCTCGCCGGCGAGGACCGCTCCAAGCAGGGGCGTGTGCTCGAGGTGGACCGCGACCGGATGGTCGCATTCGTGGAAGGCCTCAAGATCAACAAGAAGCACAGCAAGCCCACCACGGCCAACCCTCAGGGTGGTATCGTGGAGAAGGAGGGACCCATCCATATCAGCAACCTGATGCTGATCGACGCGAAGACCGGCGAGCCGGGTCGTGTGGGCCGCAAGGCAGGTAAGGATGGCCGCCTGGAGCGAGTTGTGAAGACCAAGAAAACGGCTGCCAAGTGATGAGCTACGTACCAAGGCTACGCGCCAAATACCACGAAGAAGTGGTCCCCCAGCTCCAGAAGGAGTTCGGCTACAGCAGTCCCATGGAGGTCCCCCGTCTGCTCAAGATCAGCCTGAACCAGGGCTTGGGCAGTGCTGTGGGCGACAAGAAGATCGTGGAGAACGCAGTGGTGGAGATGAGCTCCATCGCCGGCCAGAAAGCGGTCCCCACCGTCTCCAAGAAGGACATCAGCAATTTCAAGCTGCGCAAGGGCATGCCCATCGGTGCCCGAGTGACCCTGCGCAGTGAGCGCATGTACGAGTTCCTGGATCGTTTGATCTCTGTCTCCCTGCCCCGTACCCGCGATTTCCGCGGTGTGAAGGCCGGCGGGTTCGACGGCCGCGGCAACTTCACCTTCGGGGTGAAGGAGCAGATCATCTTCCCGGAGATCGACATCGACAAGGTGACCAAACTGCAAGGGATGGACATCACCTTTGTGACCAATGCCAAGACCGACGCAGAAGCGAAAGCCCTGCTGACCGCCTTCGGTTTCCCGTTCTCCGACAAGAAATAACGACCAGACAGAGATACCATGGCCAAGGAATCCATGAAAGCGCGTGAGCGCAAACGTGCCAAGATGGTGGAGAAGTACGCTGCCAAGCGCGCTTCGTTGAAAGCCGCTGGCGATTGGGACGGGCTGCAGAAGCTGCCCGCCAACAGCAGCTATGTGCGCAAGCACAACCGCTGCCAGCTCACGGGCCGTCCACGCGGCTACATGCGCATCTTCGGCATCTCACGCAACGTATTCCGCCTCATGGCGCTCGAGGGCAAGATCCCTGGTGTGACCAAGAGCAGCTGGTAAGCAACGACGACACGACCATGACCACCGATCCCATCGCCGATTACCTGACCCGTTTGCGCAACGCCATCCTGGCGCGCAAGAAGGTCGTGGAGGTACCCGCAAGCAACCTGAAGAAGGACATCACGCGGATCCTGTACGACAAGGGCTACATCCTGTCCTGGAAGTCCGAGGACGACGGCAAACAAGGCATCATCAAGATCGCTTTGAAGTACAATGCGCAGACCCGCCAGAGCGCGATCAAGGAACTCACCCGGGTGAGCTCGCCCGGCCTGCGCAAATACGCCCACGCCGAGGATCTTCCCCGCGTGCTGAACGGCCTTGGCGTGGCCATCATCTCCACCAGCAAGGGTGTGGTCACCGACAAGGAGGCCCGTGTCCTGAACGTGGGTGGTGAAGTGTTGTGCTACGTGAGCTAAGACCCTGGACCGATGTCACGCATAGGAAAAGCACCGATCAGTCTGCCCAAAGGGGTGGAGATCACCATCAGCGACAAGAACTTGGTGACCGTGAAAGGTCCGAAGGGCACCTTGTACCAGGCCGTGGACCCCGACCTCACGGTGAAGCAGGATTCCGGTATCATCACGCTTGAGCGCCCCAGCGACGCCAAGCCACATCGCGCCAAGCATGGCCTTTACCGTTCGCTCATCGCCAACATGGTGAAGGGTGTCAGCGAGGGCTACGTCATCCAGCAGGAGCTGGTGGGTGTGGGTTACCGCGCCACCACCAAGGGTCAGCTGCTTCAGCTGGCACTGGGCTTCTCGCACACGGTCACCATCGACCTCCCCACGGAGATCAAGGTCACGGCCGCTCAGGAAAAAGGAAAGAACCCCATCGTTCGCCTGGAGTCGGCGGACAAACAACTGATCGGTCAAGTGGCCGCCAAGATCCGTTCGTTGCGCAAGCCAGAGCCTTACAAGGGCAAGGGTGTACGCTTCGTGGGTGAGCTGGTGCGTCGCAAGGCCGGTAAAGCAGCAGGCAAATAAGAACGACCATGGCATTCGATAGGATCGCACGCCGACTGAAGATCAAGCAACGGGTTCGTAGGAACGTGCATGGCACGCCCACGCGTCCCCGCCTTTCGATCTACCGCAGCAACGTGGGCATGTACGCCCAGATCATTGATGATGAGGCCGGCCATACGCTGGTGAGCGCCTCCTCGTTGAAGGACAAAAAGGCCAACGGTGTTCCCAAGCTGGAACAGGCCAAGCTCGTTGGCCTTGCCATCGCCGAGAAGGCGAAGGCGGCCGGCATCGAGCTGGTCGTGTTCGACCGCAACGGTTACCTGTACCATGGCCGGGTGAAAGCCCTGGCCGACGCCGCCCGCGAAGGGGGTCTCAACTTCTGATCACACCGACACACATGTCAGAGACGAACACAAAGAAGGTCAAGAGCAGCGATCTCGAGCTGAAGGATAAGCTCGTGGCGTTGAACCGCGTGACCAAGGTGACCAAGGGTGGTCGCACCTTCACCTTCGCCGCCATTGTGGTGGTGGGGAACGAGAACGGTGTGGTGGGCCACGGCCTCGGCAAAGCCAAGGAGGTGCAGGAAGCCATCGCCAAGGGCATCGATGATGCCAAGAAGAACTTGGTGAAGGTGCCCGTGCTGAAAGGGACCATCCCGCATTCGCAGGAAGGCAAGTACGCAGGCGCTCAGGTGTTCCTGAAACCAGCGGCACATGGTACGGGTGTCATCGCCGGTGGTGCGATGCGCGCGGTGCTGGAGAGCGTGGGGGTGACGGACGTTCTTGCCAAGAGCAAGGGCAGCAGCAACCCGCACAACGTGGTGAAGGCCACGATCGAGGCACTCGTGAACCTGCGCGATGCCCACCAGATCTCCCGCCAGCGTGGCGTGGATATGAAAAAAGTGTTCAACGGATAAGACATCGTCGTACCGCACTGCGGACGAAACGAACATGAGCAAGCTGATCATCACCCAGACCCGCAGTCAGATCAAGTGCCCCAAGCGGCAGAAGGACACCCTCAAGGCCCTCGGGCTGGGCCGTATCGGCAAATTCGCCGAGGTCGAGGGAACCCCGCAGGTACGCGGCATGGTTGAGAAGGTACACCACTTGGTGACCGTGAAGGAAGCCTGATCCAAGCGAACGACAACGATCCTAAGACCGCGCCGTGCGAACGGCGAAAAGAAATGGACCTGAGTAAACTCAAACCGGCCGAAGGGGCCACCAAGAAGGAGAAGCGCATCGGACGCGGCCAAGGCAGCGGACGTGGCGGTACTTCCACCAAGGGCCACAAGGGCCAGAAGGCGCAGGCCGGCTACAACCGCAAGCGCGGTTTCGAAGGCGGTCAGATGCCTTTGGTGCGTCGCCTGCCCAAGTTCGGCTTCACGAACCCCACCCGCGTGGAGTTCAAGAGCATCAACCTGGACACCCTGCAGTACCTGGCCGATAACAAGGGACTGAAGACCATCGACCCCACCTCGTTGTACGAGAACGGACTGATCGCCAAGAACGACAAGTTCAAGGTGCTGGGCCGTGGGGAACTGAAAGGTGCCATCACCGTCACCGCGCATGCGTTCAGCGCCACCGCCAAGGCAGCCATCGAGGCCAAGGGCGGATCGGCAACGACCATCGCCAGCGTAGCAGAGAAGGCATGAAGAACCTGATCGACACGATCAAGAACATCTGGCGCATCGATGAGCTGCGGAACCGCATCCTCATCACGCTGGGTCTGTTGCTGGTGTATCGCATCGGCAGCTTCATCGTACTGCCCGGAGTGGACAGTGCGCGGATGGCCGCCAGTTCGACCGGCGGTGGGGGTATCGTGGAGATCCTCTCGATCTTCACCGGTGGCGCCTTCACCCGTGCATCGATCTTCGCGCTGGGTATCATGCCCTACATCTCGGCCTCCATCATCATGCAGTTGCTGGGCATAGCGGTTCCTGCGGTGCAGAAGATGCAGAAGGAGGAGAGCGGTCGACGCAAGATCAACCAGTACACGCGCTACCTCACCATCCTGATCTGCGTGTTCCAGGCCCCCGGTTACATCTATGCGACCATCGAGCCCGAAGCACGCCCGGACAGCCAGTTCTGGTTGTTCACCAGCATTGTCATCCTTTCCGCATCCACGCTGTTCGTGATGTGGCTGGGTGAGCGGATCACCGAACGCGGTCTCGGCAACGGTATCTCGCTGATCATCATGATCGGCATCCTGGCCCAGTTGCCACAGGCCTTCGCGCAGGAGGTGGTGGGCCGCATGGGTCCCGGCGGCGGTGGCTTGGTGCTGCTGCTGGTCGAGGTGGTGCTCTGGGTGCTCATCATCGCTGGTTGCATCCTGCTTGTTCAGGGTACACGACGCATACCGGTGCAGTTCGCCAAGCGCGTGCAGGGCAACAAGCAGTACGGTGGTGTACGGAACTACATCCCGCTCAAGGTGAACGCTGCCGGTGTGATGCCCATCATCTTCGCCCAAGCGATCGTGCTGGTTCCCATGTACCTTGCCCAAGCCTTTGATGAACCACCCACCTGGTTGGTGAGCGTTGCGAACAGCCAAGGCTTCTTCTACAACTTCACCTTGTTCCTGATGGTGGTTCTGTTCACCTACTTCTACACGGCCATCACCGTGAACCCGAACCAATTGGCGGACGACATGAAGCGCAATGGCGGCTTCATCCCTGGTGTGAAGCCCGGGAAACAGACGGCCGGCCACATTGATGACCTGTTGTCACGCATCACCCTGCCCGGCGCCATCTTCCTCGGATTGGTGGCCATCCTGCCCGCTTTCGCTGGCATGATGGGGATCAAGCAGGGTTTTGCACAGTTCTTCGGCGGCACCTCGTTGTTGATCATGGTGGGTGTGTTGTTGGACACTTTGCAGCAGATCGAAAGTCATCTCTTGATGCGTCATTATGACGGTCTGATGAAGTCGGGACGGATCAAGGGACGTAGCGGAGGAGCGGCATACGGCATGGCGGGATAGGACATGGGTCGCACCGTGGACCATCTCAGCGATGATGATATCGCTCTGTTGAAGGAAAGTTCTTTGCTTGTTGGAAGGACCTTGGCTGAAGTGGCCAGGCACATCGCACCGGGGGTGACCACGGGTGAGCTGGATCGGATGGCGGAGACGTTCATCCGGGACAGTGGCGGAGTGCCCGGCTTCAAAGGCCTGTACGGATGTCCCAGCACCCTGCTGATCAGCGTGAACGAGGAGGTGGTCCATGGACTGCCCGGTAAACGTGTGCTGAAGGAGGGTGATGTGGCCAGTGTGGATTGCGGTGTACTGATGAACGGGCTTTATGGAGACAGCGCTTACACCTTCATGGTGGGCGAGGTGGCCGAGCCGGTGAAGCAGCTGCTGCGGGTGACGATGGAATGCTTGGAACAGGGCATGGCCCAAGCGGTGGAGAACAACCGCACGGGCGACATCGGATACGCGATCCAGCATCACGCCGAGAGCAATGGCTACGGAGTGGTGCGCGAGCTGGTGGGGCATGGCGTTGGACGCAAACTGCACGAACCCCCCGAAGTGCCGAACTATGGTCGGCGCGGGCAGGGGGCGAAGCTTCATGCCGGCATGGTGCTGGCCATCGAACCCATGATCAACATGGGGGTGAAGGAGGTGAAGCAGATGGGTGATGGGTGGACGATCGTGACACGCGACGGCAAACCCAGCGCCCACTTCGAGCACAACGTCGCAGTGCGCCCTGGCAGGGTGGAGGTCCTTTCAACGTTCAGTTACATCGAGGATGTGCTGAAGGCAACGGGAATGTTGTTGGAAAAGGGGAGTGCAGGTCGCTCCGTGATCGGATAGGTAAGTCGAACGAACAGAACAGTCAACGGAAGGAATGAGCAAGACGGGAACGATAGAGCAGGATGGCGTCATCAAGGAGGCGCTCAGCAATGCCATGTTCCGTGTCGAGCTGGAGAATGGTCACGTGATCGTCGCGCACATCTCGGGTAAAATGCGGATGCACTACATCCGTATTCTGCCCGGTGACAAGGTGAAGGTGGAGATGAGCCCGTACGACCTGAGCAAAGGACGCATCACCTTCCGATACAAAAGCTAAGAACCCAGGAAACCATGAAGGTCAGGGCCTCCCTCAAACCGCGCTCCGCGGACTGCAAGATCGTCCGTCGTAAAGGGCGTCTGTACATCATCAACAAGAAGAACCCGAAGTTCAAGCAGCGTCAAGGCTGATAAACGAACGAGCATGGCACGTATCGCAGGCATCGACCTACCCAAAAGCAAACGGGGCTGCATTGGCCTCACGTACATCTATGGCATCGGCCGCAGCACGGCACTGGACATCCTCCAGTCCGCTGAGGTGGACCCTGATACCAAGGTGGAGGACTGGACCGATGATGAACAGGCACGCATCCGCCAGTTCATCAACGAGCAGGTGAAGACCGAAGGTGCCCTGCGCAGCGAAGTGCAGACGAGCATCAAGCGTCTGATGGACATCGGCAGCTACCGGGGACTTCGTCACCGCGCCGGCCTGCCGGTCCGCGGCCAGCGCACCCGCACCAACAGCCGTACCCGCAAGGGCAAACGGAAGACGGTGGCCAACAAGAAGAAAGCGACCAAGTAAGCCCCGAGCAAGATGGCAAAGCAAGAGCAAAAAGGCGGCAAGAAGAAGAAGAAGAACGTCGTGGTGGAGGCCTTTGGACAGGCCCACATCCGTGCGACGTTCAACAACCTCATCGTTTCGCTGACGAACAACAAAGGCGAGGTGATCTCCTGGTCCTCCTCCGGCAAGCAAGGCTTCCGGGGCAGCAAGAAGAACACCCCATACGCAGGTCAGGTGAGCGCTGAGGAGGCCGCACGCGAGGCACACGAACTGGGACTGCGCAAGGTCAAGGTGTTCGTGAAGGGCCCCGGTTCGGGTCGCGAGAGCGCCATCCGTGCCCTGCACAACAGCGGTGTGGAGGTGACCGAGATCATAGACATCACGCCCATGCCCCACAACGGCTGCCGTCCACCCAAAAAGCGCCGCGTTTAATAAACCGTAGGAACGCGTGGACGCGCGTTCCGTTGTTGGTGCGGAGAACGCACCCAAAAGAAAAGAAGAATGGCACGTTACACAGGACCAAAGACCCGGATCGCCCGCAAGTTCGGTGAGGCGATCTTCGGACCGGACAAATGGATGGAGCGCAAGCCTCATTCACCCGGTCAGCACGGCCTCGGCAAGCGCCGCAAGAAGGACAGCGAATACGCCGTCCAGCTGCGCGAGAAGCAGAAGGCGAAATACACCTACGGTGTGCTCGAGCGCCAGTTCGAGAAAATGTACTATTCGGCTTCGAGCAAGCGCGGGATCACCGGTGAGGTGTTGCTGCAGCTCTGCGAGGCCCGTTTGGATAATACGGTGTTCCGCCTGGGAATCGCCCCCACCCGTCGTGCTGCCCGCCAGTTGGTGAGCCACGGCCACATCACGGTGGATGGTTCCATGGTGAACGTGGCGAGCTACTCCCTGCGTCCCGGCCAGTCCGTGGCCGTGCGTGAGAAGAGCCGCTCCCTGGAGGCCATCACGAACAGTGTTTCGGTGAACAGCAAGCGTTTCGACTGGTTGGAGTGGAACCCATCGACCATGAGCGGCAAGTTCATCACGATGCCGGAGCGCGCCCAGATCCCGGAGAACATCCGCGAGCAACTGATCGTGGAATTGTACTCCAAGTAAGAACCTAACCTCAGCCGACGACCCATGCCAATCCTTGAATTCCAGCGGCCTGACAAGGTCACGATGATCGAATCCGACGACAAGCGCGGCACCTTTGAGTTCCGTCCGCTTGAGCCCGGCTACGGCATCACCATCGGCAACGCCCTGCGTCGCATCCTGCTGTCCTCCCTGGAGGGCCATGCGATCACTCAGGTCCGTATCGACGGAGTGGACCACGAATTCAGCACCATCAAGGGTGTGATCGAGGACATGACCGAGATCGTGCTCAACCTGAAGCAGGTCCGGTTCCGCCGTCAGTTGGACGACGTGACCAATGAAAAGGTATCCTTCACCATCACAGGCAAGGACACCTTCACGGCCGGCGATATCGGCAAGCACACCACCGGTTTCCAGGTGCTGAACCCCGAACTGGTGATCGCTCACCTGGAGTCGAGCGTGAAACTGCACATGGAGGTGACCATCGGCAAGGGCCGTGGTTATGTGCCTGCCGACGAGAACAAAGTGGAGGGCGTGCCGTTCGGCACGATCTTCATCGATTCGATCTTCACGCCGATCAAGAACGTGAAGTACACGGTGGAGAACACCCGTGTGGAGGAGAAGACCGACTATGAGAAGCTCACCATTGAGGTGATGTCCGACGGTAGCATTTCCCCCAAGAACGCGCTGCAGGAGGCGGCCAAGATCCTGATCCACCACTTCATGCTGTTCAGCGACGAGCGCATCAGCCTGGAAGTGGAGGAGCGCGGCGTGTCGAGCTCCGAGCCCGAGGAGTTCGATGAGACGAGCCTGCACATGCGTCAGCTCTTGAAGACCAAGCTGGTTGACATGGACCTGAGCGTGCGTGCCCTGAACTGCCTGAAGGCAGCGGACATCGAGACCTTGGGCGACCTGGTGTCGTTCAACAAGAACGATCTTCTGAAGTTCCGCAACTTCGGCAAGAAGAGCCTGACCGAGCTGGAGGACCTGGTGGAGAACAAGGGCCTGAGCTTCGGCATGAACGTAAGTAAGTACAAACTGGACAAGGAGTAAGCCAGTTGGCAGTTGGCAGTTGGCGAGCGGATGCCCGCATAGCCAGCCCACTGACAACCGACAACTGACAACCGAATAGTCATGAGACACGGAAACAAGAACAACGCCCTGGGCCGCAAGAAAGCCCACCGCGACGCGCTGCTGAGCAACCTGGCGATCTCGCTGATCGAGCACAAGCGCATCGAGACCACGCTGGCCAAGGCCCGTGCGCTGCGCATCTACGTGGAGCCCTTGATCACCAAGAGCAAGGACGACACCACGCACAGCCGCCGTACGGTGTTCAGCAACCTGCAGAGCAAGGAGGCCACGGCTGCACTGTTCCGCGACGTGGCGCCCAAGGTGGCCGCCCGTCCCGGAGGCTACACACGCATCATCAAGTTGGGCAACCGCTTGGGCGATGCCGCCGAGATGGCCATGATCGAACTGGTGGACTTCAATACGACGTACACCAAGGAAAAGACCGCCGGCACGGAAGTGAAGAAGACCCGTCGCAGCCGTCGATCGGCCGGAGAGAAAGCCGCAGCACCCAAGGGCGGCAAGGCCGATGGTGGCGAAGCTGCTGCCGAGTAAGGTCCAACCCGCAAGAACAGGAAGGGGCGCCATTGGTGCCCCTTCTGCGTTCACCACCATTCCTTTCGGCTCGCTGCTCTGCGGGCCACTTCGCTCTGGTGGCGGATGTAAATGGACGACATCGATCTAGGGATGGTCGGTCCGAGCCCGGACCTTGCCGAGAACATCCTCAGGATGCCTTAATTGACCGTGGCGGCCAATGGGGATTGAAGCCCGCTTGGAATGTTCCTGTTGGGAACCCACACGGTGGCAGCGAGCAGGATGACCAGTGGAAGGAGCCTTAGGCATGCCCAAAGCGGCGAAAGGCATTAGGAAGAACACATGGCCGCTGTACAATCGGTAACGGACGAGCAGTTCCTCGGTATACCACTGGAGCATGTCCTTTGCGGCTCCTAAATAATTCAGCGCCTCCTTGTCGTCCGCTCTGCCGTGCTTCGCGAAGAGCATCGCGAGCAGCAGCAGGTGCAGGCCCAATAGCAAACGGAAAGCATGAGCGTTGCCCAGCCAAGCGGTGATCGGACGGACCATGAGGTAAATGGTGATCGATCCGTTATCAACAGCTGTGGACGATCGATCGGCGGGCCTACTTGTCGGGCAGGTATCTTTGCGGCCACAACCGCAGTCCCATCCTAGCATGCTCGTAAGCCAGCGCCCTGAAGCCGTCCTGTTGCTCGCCGATGGAACGCTTTTTCGGGGTCGAGCGATCGGTGCACCGGGGGTCACAGTGGGCGAGATCTGTTTCAATACCGGCATGACCGGTTATCAGGAGATCTTCAGCGACCCGAGCTATACGGGTCAGATCATGACCATGGCCTCGCCGCACATCGGCAACTATGGAGTGAAGGTGGGTGAGGAGGAGAGCGGTAAGGCCACGATCGCTGGCCTGGTGGTGAAGAAGTTCAGTGAGGTCTGGAGCCGTGCCGGAGGTACGGGATCCCTGGATGAGCACTTGAGGACGCAGGGTGTCACCGGCATCAGCGACATCGATACCCGCATGTTGGTGCGGCACATCCGCGACAAGGGTGCGCAGAACGCCTTGATCAGCAGCACCGAGATGGACCTTGATGTCCTGCGCGCCAGGCTGGCCGCAGCGCCGAACATGGAAGGGACCGAGCTCTCCAGCACGGTGAGCACGCGCGAACCATACGAGGTGGGCAGTGCGGACGCGGCCTTCCGCGTGGCCTTGGTGGACTTCGGCGTGAAGCGCAACATCGAGCGTTGCCTGACCGACCGCGACTGCCTGGTGCGGGTCTTCCCCATGAGCACATCCGTGGAGGAGATGCTGGCATGGAGCCCCGATGGTTTCCTGTTGAGCAACGGCCCCGGCGATCCCGGCGCCATGCCTGCCAGCGTGGCCTTGGTGAAGTCCATCGTGGACTCCGGGCTGCCCGTTTTCGGCATCTGCCTGGGCCATCAGTTGTTGGCCGAGAGCCTGGGCATGGCCACGGAGAAGATGCACCACGGTCACCGGGGCATCAACCACCCCGTGAAGGACCTGACCACGGGCCGGGACGAGATCACTTCGCAGAACCACGGTTTCGTGGTTCGTCGCAGCGATGCAGAAGCACTCGCCGGCGTGGAGATCACACACGTTCACCTGAACGATGGCAGCGTGGCCGGGATCCGGATCAAGGACCGTCCGGTCTTCAGTGTACAGTATCACCCTGAAGCGGGCCCCGGCCCGTATGACAGCCGCTACCTGTTCGATCGTTTCGTGGAGAACATCCGCAGCGGTCCCCGCGTAGAACGCGCCCGAACACAGAACGCCTAAGTACCATACCATGAGTTTGATCGCCAAGATCCAGGCCCGCGAGATCCTTGATTCCCGAGGCAACCCCACCATCGAAGTGGATGTATGGACCGAGACCGGGAACATGGGCCGCGCTGCGGTGCCCAGTGGTGCCAGCACCGGGGCCCATGAGGCCATGGAGCTGCGCGATGGCGACAAGAAACGATACCTGGGCAAGGGCGTGCAGAAGGCCGTGGAGAACGTGAACACCACCCTGAACACCGAGCTTCACGGTGCCCTGGTGACCGAGCAGGCCATGATCGACAAGGCCATGATCGCGTTGGACGGAACACCGAACAAGGGTAACCTGGGGGCCAACGCCATCCTGGGCGTGAGCCTCGCAGTGGCCCGTGCAGCGGCGGCTGAAGCCGGGCTTCCACTCTACCGCTACGTGGGTGGCGTGAATGCCAGCGTGCTGCCGGTGCCCTTGATGAACATCCTCAATGGCGGCGCACATGCCGACAACAAAGTGGATGTGCAGGAGTTCATGATCATGCCCGTGGGTGCCAAGCACTTCGCCGAGGGCCTGCGCATGGGCACCGAGGTGTTCCACCAGTTGAAGTCCGTGCTCAAGAAGAAGGGCCTGAGCACCAACGTGGGTGATGAGGGTGGTTTCGCACCCGACCTGCCGAGCAATGAGGACGCCCTGAAGTTGGTGATGCAGGCCATTGAACAGGCCGGCTACAGGCCCGGCGAGGACATCGTGCTGGCACTGGATTGCGCCAGCACCGAGTTCTACAACGCGGAGAGGAAGCGCTACACCCTGGAAAGCACCGGTGACAGCCTCACGAGCGAGGAGATGGTGGCGATGTGGGCCGATTGGGCCAAGCGTTACCCCATCGTGAGCATTGAGGACGGCATGTCCGAGGACGATTGGGATGGATGGAAGAAACTGACCGAAGCCATCGGTGGCCGGGTGCAATTGGTTGGCGACGACCTGTTCGTGACCAACACCGCGCGCCTGTCCGAGGGCATCGGGAAAGGCATCGCGAACAGCATCCTGGTGAAGGTGAACCAGATCGGCACGCTCACCGAGACCATTGAGGCGGTGGAGATGGCGCATCGCGCAGGCTTCACCAGTATCATGAGCCACCGCAGCGGCGAGACCGAGGACAGCACCATCGCCGACCTGGCCGTCGCGCTGAACTGCGGGATGATCAAGACCGGCAGTGCCAGCCGCAGCGACCGTATCGCGAAATACAACCAGCTTCTTCGCATTGAGGAGCAGCTTGGTGCCGCCGCGCATTACCCTGGACGGAGCCTGCGCTACGTAGGTCGTTCCTGATCTTGCGCGCTCACCGGGCGATGGTGACGGTGCCGACCGGAGTGCTGCGGCCGTCCCGGTCCATGGCCTGTACGTGATAGGTGCCCGATGCCAGGGCGCTCACGTCGATCGTACGGTCCACTTCCGGTCCTTCACTCCTCAGGGCGGTGCGTCCGCGTGCATCGATGAACGAGAGCCGTGTGATGTCGATGTTCCCTGTGCAGGTGATGCGCAGCAGGTCCGCGGCCGGATTGGGGTGTATCGTGAATCGGGGCTGGTCCTCAAGATGTGCCATCCCTGTGGCGCTCTTCCGCCAGGCCAGGGTATAATCACCTGCCACAAGACCATTGAAGTCCACCCGTCCCTGCTTGTCGGTGGGGTTGCTCACCACGTTCACGGCATGATCCGGATGCAGCGACCAAGGCCAGGAGGCGTTGGGCCGATAGAGCAGCACCAGGCTGTCCTCCCGGAAGCTGACCCCGCCGGCATCCTGCATCAGGCCCACGTCGAAGGAAGATCCGAACTCCGGTCGACCATCGTACAGGATCCGGCCACTGAGGGAGGCATCATCGGGAACGGTGCCATGGATCCGCCACCAGCGGTCCGGTGAGACCTGGTAGGCAAAAGGCTCGTCCACCACATCGTCGGCTGCCACCCAATACTCCTCCACACGGACGGGTATCGGTGCATTGATGCTGTTGACGGTGATGCGCAGGTCTGCATGTGGGTAGAAGGTGTTCCCCGTTCCGTCCAAGGTGTCCGTATCCACCGTTACGGCCTGGCTGATGCGCTCCTCCTCGTTCAGGATGACATGGTCAGTGATGAAGGGCGGGGCGGTCTGCACCGAGCAGGTGACGCCTCCCACAAGAACAGGTTCCGGATGCACCCAGCGTTCACCGGCAGCGCTGTAACAGCTCAGCATCATGGGCACGTTGGTGTAGGGCTCCGAGGGACCACGCTGCTTTTGTTCGATGTGCACGGTGGTCGCATAGGATCCGTCAGGTCCGGGCATCGGGTCCACGTTGGCGGAATCCACTTCGAAGGCGGCCCAACCTGGTTGGAAGATCCAGTCGTCGAAGAAGTCGGTCAAGGGCATATCGCTCACCAGTTCCAAGTGGTCTCGAAGCATGGTGCTGTTCACCGGTTGAAAGGCGTAGGTATCCAGAAAGCTGGTGAGCCCTTCGAAGAAGAGCGTGTCGCCCATGTAGCCGCGCAGGCTGTGCAGCACATCGGCACCCTTGTTATAGGCGTGTTCGCCGTAGGTCCATTCCTGGGGTATCTCGGACAATGCCCACCATCCGTCGTCCGCACGATGGGCGCGGTGCACCACGCTGCGGTGGTTGTCGCGGATCACCTGCATGTAGCGCTCGCGACCGTAGACGGCCTCCTGGAAGAGAAAGCTGAGGAACTCGGCTCCGCCCTCATTGATGTACATCTCTTCGGCCCGTTCACAGGTCACCAGGTCGCCGAACCACTGGTGGGCCAGCTCGTGGGCCATGATGGCCTCATACTCCAGCGTACCATCAACGATCGATGCGGGATAGTGGATGCTGGTGGAGTGTTCCATGGCCCCCTGGGAGGTGAGCACGTAGCCGACCTTGTTCCATCGGTAAGCGCCGAAACGCTCTTCGAAATGGGCGAAGGCATCAGGCAGGTGGAGGAAGGATGCGCGCATCGCCGCCGTATCCTGGGGCCGCGCGACGAGCACCACGGGGATCTGATCCCCCGAGAGGCTGGGGAAGGTGTCGTGGACCGCGGTGTAGTTCGCTGCCGCCACAGAGGCGAGGTAGGCGGGAATGGTCTCCTCGATGCGCCAGTGATGCAGAAGTGTATCGCCCCCCAATGCGGTCACCTGGACCAATTCACCATTGCACCAAGCACTGCGGCCTCCACTGGTGCGCACAAGGAACTCGTAGCTGTTGCGCTCGGTGAAGTTGTCCACGCAGGGGAACCATGATCGGCCATAGGAGTGCGGGATGCTTTGGAAGGCTACTCCCAGGTTGTAGGTGTAGGGTGAACCGGTGTAGAACCCACCGAAACCACTGGGGTCTGTAGCCGGGTCGCCGCGGTAATGCACGGTAAGGTCCACGGTGTCCGTGCTGTTGTATAGCCCGGCCATGGTTATTGTGAGCAGTTCATCCTCTTGGATGAAGGCGAGGGGGGCGGATCCGCTGGTCACGGAATCCACGGTGAGGTCAAGCAGGTGAAGAGGGAATGTGGCGGTGCCATCTGCACGCGGCACGGCGGTGATGGCGCACTGCCCGGCGATGATGCTACCCAAGGTGAGGTCGAGCGTGATCCGTTGGTGTAGGAGGTCCCATGGCCAGGTGGCCAGCGCTCCATCACCACTCTTCTGCGCCCTTCGCGCCGTGTCATGGCCTTGCTTGGTGGAACGACAATCATGCTGGGCTCGGACCGGAAGGATACAAACCCAGACCATCAGGAACAGAAGTGCCCTCGCGCGTGTCATGTTCCAAAGGTATCGGCCGCAGTTGTCCGGGGAGCGGTCCTGTAAGCCCCTTTTGGATCCCTACCTTTGAGCATCCCCTTGGGATCCCATCGCCGAACATGAAGCCCAGCACCGAGCTCCACGACCTGATCCGATCCCTGACCAAGTCGGAGAAACGGTTCTTCAAGCTTCATTCCTCGTTGCAGTCAGGCGACAAGAACTACCTGCGGATCTTCGATGCGATGGACAAGCAAAAAGTCTACGACGAGGAGGCTGTGAAGAAGCAATTCGCCAAGGAGACCTTCATCAAGCACCTGCCCTCGGAGAAGAACCACCTCTACAAGCTGATCCTGAAGGCACTGCGGGCCTACCATGCCGAGGCCAGTGTCAGCGGGGTCCTGAAGCAGGAGATCAAGAACATCGAGATCCTCTACCAGAAGGCGCTTTACGTGGAGTGCAACAAGCTTCTGCATCGCGCGAAGCGGATCGCGCGGGACAATGAGCGCTTCTACTACTGGTTCGAGCTACTCAACTGGGAGAAGATGTTGCTGGAGGAGGCTTACGAGTCCGGTGAGTTCACCAAGGACCTGGATGCCCTGATCGAGGAGGAGCGGGATGTGATCGAGAAGCTCCGGAACCTGGCGTCCTACCACATCCTGTATTCCAAGATCAACTACGTGTTCCGCAGCGGCGGCTACGTGCGTACCGATGAGGAGCATGCGATCGTGGAGGAGATCAGCGATCACCCCTTGATCAAGGGCAAGAACACGGCCCTGTCCCGCCGCGCCGCCACCATATGCTATTACACCCAAGGGTTCTGCCAGTGGGCCAAGCGTGATTGGAAGACCAGCCTTGAGAAGTTCCAGCGTGTGCGACAGATCCTGGATGAGAACCCATTGATCAAGGCCGATCTCCCCAAGCGCTACATCCGGACCCTGCACTACATCATCAATGCCCAGATCGAACTTCAGGACCTGAAGAGCGCACGTGAGAACATCAAGGTGATGCGCTCGCTTCCCGGCACTCCGGGGTTCCTCGGCCAGAGCATTGAATCGCAGGTCTTTGTGGCCAGCTACCTGAGCGAGCTGCGCCTCCTCGATCGCTCAGGTGAGCATACCAAGGCGATCGGTCTGGTGGACACGATCATCGAAGGCATGGAGCAGATGGGCAACCGGCTCCACAAAGAGCATGAGCTGGAGTTCTTCTATGCGCTGGCCTGCGCGCACTTCGGCGCTGGTGAGATGAACAAGTCCCTGTTCTGGTTGAACAAGGTGCTGAACGACAATGAACCGACGCTGCGCCAGGACATCTTCACCTATGCAAGACTGTTCAACCTCGTGGTGCACTATGAACTGGGCAACTACGATCTGTTGGAGTACATCGTGCGTTCCACCCAGCGCTTCCTGAGCAAACGCCACCGCGCCCATCAGGTGGAGATCCTGTTGATCGATACCATCAAGCGGCTGGCGCGGGCCACGGACCCCTTGGTGAAGCGCGACCTGTTCCGGTCGATGCAGCAGCAGATGAACAAACTGTTCAATGACCCCAACGAGAGCCTCGTGCTCAAGTATTTCGATGTGGCATCGTGGGTGTCGGCGCACGCGGAGGGCGTTTCCTTTACCGAGATGGTGCATCGGACGGGCAAGAACTGATCCGTCGGAGATCACAGGTCAGGGGGCCGGCTTTCCGTAGCGAGTCACCTTGAATTCCGTGCGTCGGTTGGCCTGGTGCTCGTCTTCGGAACATTCCACGTCATTGCCGCAGCGGTTCACTAGGAATTTCTCTCCCCATCCCTTGGCCGTGATGCGATCGGGGTCTACTCCCTGACGGATCAAGTGGTCCACAGCGCTCTTGGCACGTGCTTCGCTGAGCACCAGGTTGTACAGGTCGGAAGCGCGACTATCCGTATGCGAGCTGAGCTCGAAGCTGAGTTCCGGGTTGTCGATGAACAGGCGCGCCAGTTTGTTCAGCTCCAGGGCAGCATCGGTGCGGATATCCCACTCATCGTAGTCGTAGTAGATGTTCTCCACCACCATGGGTTTGTCGATCACCACTTCTTGCAAGGCGAAGTCCTGGATGTAGGTGCGGTCCGTGCGCTGGCCCTTTGTGCTCAGGTCCGAATTTTCGGTGAACATGCCTCCTTTGGACCCTTGTACCCGGAGGTCGTGCCCCTTGGCCAGATCGAAGGCATATGTGCCATCCGCGCCGGTCATCAGGGTACGTGTCTCTCCGGAGGTCAGGTCGGTGAGCCTGACCTCGGCTCCGGCCATGGGCAGCCCGGTCCCGGCTTCGGTGAAGGTTCCCACCAGACGAAGCACGGGGTCGTTCTCCGTGAAGCGATGGATGCGGTCCTGCCCTGTGCGGTTGCTGCTGAGGAAACCGTGCTGACCGTTGGCCAGCATGATCAAGGAGAAGTCATCGTTGGTGGTGTTGATGGGGTAGTTCAGGTTCTCCGGTGCGGTCCATACACCCTCCACCTGCCTGCTGCGGAAGATGTCGAGGCCACCAAGCCCTGCATGGCCGTTGGAAGAGAACAGCAGGGTGTCGCCCTGCAGGGTCGGGAACATTTCATTGCCTGCGGTATTCACGGTGGGGCCGAGGTTCTCGGGTTCGCTCCATCCCTCTTCCGCTTTGGTGCTACGATAGATGTCAGTCCCGCCCAGCCCTCCCGGCCGGTCGCTGATGAAGTAGAGCGCTGATCCATCCCTGCTCACCGCTGCATGTCCGGTGGAGAAGGATCCACCGTTGAACGCGAATTGATGGATGTTGCCCCATCCACCGTCGGCCATGCGTTCGGCACGATAGAGCATGAGGTGGCTGGTCGACCCACCATCCTTGTTCAAGCGGAACTTGTGGTAATCGCTGCGCGTGAAATAGAGGCTGCGCCCGTCGGGGCCGATCACCGCGGGACCATCGTGGAAGCGACCGTTCACTTCGCCTTTCAGCAGTTCGGGGGCGCTCCACTGTCCGTTGGTCGAGGCCTTGGAGGTGTAGAGGTCGAGAAAGGACGCGCCGTTCCACGGGTTCACTTGCGAGCCACTTGCTGGACGTTCACCGGCAAAGAGCAGCCCTCCCTGATAGGGTGTGGCACTGAACACTGCGGTGAACGGTCCCAGTTCCAACGGTCTCACGGTATAGAGGGAGGAATCCACATAGAACCGCTGATGGGCGCTGAGGGCCTCATTCAGGCTGGCGACCATCGGGTCATCCTGCTTGTCGGCCAGCACCCGGGCCATCACGGCCGAGGCCTCGTCCCAACGTCCTTCACCTTGGAGCGCCTGTGCATAGCGCAGGGCATGTTCGCCGTTGAGCGGTGAGATACCGTCCGCCATACGGTAGAACTTGATGGTCTTTTCCAGGTTGTTCAACTGTTGATAGGAATCCGCTGCATGGATGGCTGCTTCACGGTCCGCACGTTTGTCAAGGACCTTTTCGTAGCTGCAGGCCGCCTTGCTGTATGCCATGCGGTCATAGGCCTTGTCCGCTGTCACCAGCTGTTGTCCGGCACAGGAGGCAAGCCCGACCAGGCCGAGGAGCATCACAAGTTTCGTGTTCATCGTGGTGCGCATCAGAAGTAGCGTGGTGTCTTGATCCGTACGAGCTCCCGGCCGAGATCGAGGCCGAGCATCACCTCATGGCTGCCACTGGTGTAATTGCGGAGCCGTGAGGTCGTCATGTCGTAAGCGTAGCCGATGCGGAGCTGTGGGTTGATCTGGTATTCGACCATGCCCACCATGGCATCGCCGGTGCGATAGCCCACACCGAACCACACGCGTTCCTTGTACAGGAGGTTGCAGTTCACATCCCCCTGCAGAGGCGCCTGGGGCTGGTATTTCACCATGATGCTCGGCTTGATGTCGAACACCTCGCTCAAGGGGAACACCTTGCCGGCGTGGAGGTAGTAGTGTTGTGTGAAGTAGTGGTCCAGTGCCCCGGCCACATCCATGGTGATGTTGCCATCGGCAGCATAAATGGTGGGGACCGACAGACCGACGTAGGAGGTCGCATTGTACCAGTATAGACCGAATCCGAACTTGCCCACGAGCTGGTTGCTGATGTTGTTCTGGAAGACCTGGTCATTGGCATCCCAGTACGTGAGCTCATTGAGGTTGGCCGAATAGATCGAGAGCCCCGCCCGCAGCCCGAACGCCAGCTTGCTGTCGTCACTGATGCGCAGGTGGTAGGCGTAGTGTGTCGATAGGTCCAGGTCACGGCTTACGCCGATCTGGTCATGGACCAGCGAAAAACCGAGGCCCATGGACCCGTTCATCAGCGGGGCATCAACCGCCAGCATGCTGGTCCGTGGAGCACCTTCCACCTGCATCCATTGGGCGCGGTGGAGCAGGCTGGAGCTCACGTATCCATGGCTGCCCGCATAGGCCGGGTTCAGGAAGAGCCCGTTGAACATGTATTGACTGACCATGACCTCCTGCTGCGCCAGGGCGGAGCTGCCGGACACCGCCATGGCGGTCGTGAGGATCAGATGTTGAAGCGTTCTCATGGTGTTCGGGGATCAGCGACGGAGGTCTACGAAACCTTGCAAGGTGCGTTCACCATTGTTCACAGCGAGGATCACGAAGTAGGTGCCGCTGGGCAGCATCTGGCCCTCGGTATTCTCACCGTTCCAATCATTACGGTAGTTCAAGCGGTCATAGACCACATTACCCCAGCGGTTGACGACCGAGAGGGTGTTCGCCGGAAAGGCATCCAGCCCCTGGATCCAGAACGCATCGTTCGCACCATCACCGTTGGGGCTGAAACCGGTCGGCATCACCAGATCGCTGGGTTGATCGAGGGTGATCGCGATCGTCGTCGTGCATCCCAGGCCATCGGTGACCACCAGCGTGTAGGTGCCGGCACCGAGGTCACTGATGGACGATGAGGAAGCACCGTTCGACCACGCATAGGAGTAGGGCGCTGTGCCGCCGGAAACGCTTGTACTGATACTGCCGTCGTTCCCCTGCCAGGTGCTCACCTCGAAGCCGGTGGAGTAGCGGGTCACCAGGGTGTCGATGACCAGTGCCGGGTTCTCGGTCACGGTGTACTCGCCGATGTAGGTGCATCCGTTGGTATCGGTCACCGTCACGGAGTAGCTGCCCGCAGGTCCTGCGACGATGTCCTCTGCCGTGGACCCATTGCTCCACACAAAACTGAACGGTGCGCTTCCACTGGTGACCTGCAGATCGATGGCGCCTTCAGAAGCACCATGACACACATTGTCGGTGATGGTCGCTTCGGCCAGCACCCCGGGAGTGCTTGCCACGGTTGCGGATGCGTTCAGCGTACATCCATTGGCATCCGTGATGGACACGAGGTATGTACCTCCGCTCAGACCGCTCAGGTCCTCCGTGGTGGCGCCATTGTCCCACGCATGGGTGAAGGGTGCGCTGCCGCCGAGAACGCTGAGGTCGATTGTTCCATTGGCATCCCCACACAAGGCGTTTGTGACATCGGTGGAGGAGGTGAGGACATCTGGCTGTGTGATGGTCGCACAAGCGGTGGAGGAACAGGCGTTTGCGTCGAGTATGCTCAGGCAGTACTCGCCGGGGGCGAGGTCCGTGATGATCGCAGCATCACTGCTGAAGCCGTTCGGCCCCGTCCAGGAATAGAGATAGCCTCCCACCCCGCCGATGATGGAGGTCGACAACTGACCGTCGTTGGCGCCATTGCAGCTGACCGTGCTTCCACCTGGATACACCAGAGGTTCCAGCGCAATGCCCAGGGGTTCCGGTGCGTTCAAGGTGATGACCTCGGTGAGGATGCAGCCATTGATGTCGGTCACCGTCACGGTGTAACTGCCGCTCGTGAGCCCCTGCTGGTCCTGGCCGTTCCCAAGGCTTCCCGTGGGTCCGCTCCAATCGTATTGGTAGCCGCCATTTCCGCCCAGCACCGTCAGGTCGATCGCGCCATCGCTGGCACCGGGACAGGAGACCTGGTACCCTCCATTGTACGAGCTGAGGACCGTGCTGCCGTAAAGGAGCGTATCGGGCTGGTCCAGGATGATGTTGGTGAAGAACGAACACTGGTTCGCATCGGTCACCACCAGTTCATAGGCGTACTGCCCGGCAGTGAGGCCGGAGATATCCTCGGAGCTGAATTCCAAGCTGTCCGGTCCACGCCAGAAGAATTCATACGGTCCGACACCACCGTTCACCGTCGCATCAATGGAACCGTCGGCGGCGCCGTAGCAGCTCACATTGGTCCCGCTCGGATAGACGGACACCTCGAGCGTTGCGTCGATCACCTGGTCAGGTTGGGTCAGAACGATGGTGGTGTCGAAGGCACAACCGGATGCGTCCGTGATGTTCACGTTGTAGGTGCCGGCAACGAGCCCCTCATGCTCGGTGGCAGTGCTGCTGTATCCGCCAGGCCCGGCTAGGTTCACGGCGTAGGGGCCATTGCCACCCTGTGGCGCCAATTCGATGACACCGGTGCTGTCGCCGGCGCATTGCAGGTTGAACTGTCCATAGAACGACAGGTAGCTGCCACTTTGAATAGGAGTGGGCTCCTGTACCTCGGCACTGAGCAGGACGCTGCATCCCAGCGCATCCGTGATGTTCACCTGGTAAACACCTTCCTCGATCCCGTTCAGGTCCTCCGTGTTGGCGATCGGTCCGTTGGGTCCGCTCCAGGCAAAGGTGAAGGGAGCTTCACCCGAAATGAGGGACAGGTCCAGCGCACCGTTGTTGTCACCGGGACAGCTTACCGGCGTGCTGCTGAGTTCCGCCGCGATGGGCAGCCCCTGCGTGAGTGTGACCACTTGCTCGAACACACAGCCGTTCGCATCGGTCACCTGAAGTGCATAGGTTCCTGCGGCCAGTCCGCTGAGGTCCTCCTGCTGTGATCCGAAACCATCGGGCCCGGTCCAGCTGATGGAATGGTCGGTGGTTCCCCCGGAAACGGAGAGGTCGATGCTGCCGTCCGTTCCGGAGCAGCCAACTTGATGACCGGCTCCGGCGTCGCTCAGGATGGTGGTGGCGGTCAGTACATCGGGCTCGTTCAGGATGACACTGGCGTCCGTGGAGCATCCGTTGCCATCCGTCACAGTGATGACATAGGTCCCGGCAACGAGGTCATTGATCGTCGCACTGTCCGCACTGTAGCCGTTCGGGCCGCTCCAGGCGATGTCGAACTCTGGCACTCCACCACCGATGGCCACTGCGATCGATCCGTCCGAAGCGCCTTGGCAGGAGATGTTCGTGCCGCCGTTGTACTCCAAACTGTTCGCCAGGATGCCGATGGGCGCAGGTGCATTCAGGGTGATGGAACTGTTGGCAGTGCAGCCGTTCTGGTCCGTGGCGATCAATTCATAGTTGCCCGGGGCAAGGCCGCTCAAGTCCGTGTCAGTACTGCTGAACCCGTTGGGTCCGGTCCATGCGATCGAAACGCCTCCACTTCCTCCTCCCACGCTGGCCTGCAACGTTCCGTTGGTCCCACCCGCGCAGCTCACCTCAAAGCCGTTCAGGTCCGATTGAGCGGTGATGTCGATCGCGATGCCTTGCGGTGGCGACAGCACGAAGGAAAGTTGCAGCGCACAACCGTTGGCATCCGTGATGCTGGCCGTATACGTGCCCTCGCTCAGGCCACCGAGGTCCTCCCCCATGGTACCGGTGTTCCATTGAACGGCGTAGGGTGCAGTGCCTCCTGTGATGGTCAGGTCGATGGAGCCATCTGATGCCCCGGTGCAGCTGATGGATGAACCGTTGAAGTCACTGACCACGGATGCCGCTGCCAGCGTTTGTGGTGCGGTCAGGGTGACCAGCTGGTCAGCCATGCAACCGTTGGCGTCCGTGACGTTCACCTGGTAGGCACCTGCACCGATGTTCGTGAGGTCTTCATCAGTAGAGGTGAATCCGAGGCCATCGGTCCAGAGGATCGTGAACGGAGCAGTTCCACCGGTGATGGTCAGTTCCACAGCACCGCCGTCTCCACCGCTGCATGGGATGTTGGAACCACCAACGAAGGTGCTGGCGATCAGGCCCAACGTCAGCTCGGGAGCTTCGGTCAGGCCTATGGAGCCTTCCGTGATGCATCCGTTCGCATCCGTGATCGCGACCTGGTAGTTGCCCGCGAAGAGTGCGCTCAGGTCCTCATCCGTGGAGGAGAAACCGTTCGGACCTGTCCAGGCCACATCGTATGGTGATAGTCCACCTGTAATGCCGAGGTCAATGGCCCCTTGCGAGGAACCGGAACACCCGATTGCCTGGGTCAAGCTCAATTGGGCCGTCAAGCTTGTTGGGGCGGTGATGAGCAGGCTGGAGCTGGCTTCGCAACCGTTCACGTCCGTGATGAGGGCCGCGTAGCTTCCGGCACCGATGCCTGATAGATCTTCAGCGGTCGAAATGAACCCGTTGGGTCCGGTCCATATGACGCTGTACGGAGCGGCTCCGCCCGTGATGTCGAGGTCGATGCTACCGTCCATCGCTGTTGCGCAGGAAACGCCTGTGCCGTTCTGGTCCGAAAGCGTCGAGCTGATGGCCAACGGGGTCGGTTCGCTCAGGGTCACCTGTGTCGATGCTGGGCAACCGTTGCCATCGGTGATGCTGGCCTGATAGGTGCCAGCAGTAAGTCCGGAAATATCCGTCGAGTTCGAGAAGAAGCTGTTCGGTCCGCTCCAAATGACGCTGAAGGGTGCGGTGCCTCCGCTGAGGTCAAGCGCGATGCTCCCCGAGTTTCCTCCGGTGCAGGCGATCTCTTCACCACTGACCGATGTGGAGGTTGCGACGATGATGTCGATGGATGGCGGTGCGGTCAACGTGATCACTTCTGATGCTGTGCAGCCGTTCTCATCCATGACACCGATCGTGTAGGTGCCTGCGGTGAGCCCGCTGATATCCTCCAGTCCACTGGTGTATCCGTTCGGTCCGGTCCAGCTGCTCTGATAGCCTGGTGTACCCCCGCTGATGGTCGCGTTTATGCTGCCATCAGCGCTGGTAATACAGCTGGTCGCCGTATTGCCGAACAAAGAGGTCGACCATGTGATAGTGAGAGGCAGCGGACCTTCGATGGTTTGGTTCTCCCGTGTGGTACATCCATTGTCATCGGTGATGATCAGTTCATATTCCCCGACACCGATGTTCTGGATATCTTCCGTGTTCGCGGTGAAGCCATTGGGTCCGTTCCACTGGTAGGTATAGGGCTGTGACCCACCCGTTACCGTGAGGTCGATGGCGCCATCGGTGGCTGTTGCGCAGCTAACGTTCCATCCACCGGTGTACTGGCTCAGCGTGGTGGAGACCTGGAACAGTCCAGGTTCGTTCACATTGAAACTGTTCACGGAAGTGCAGCCGTTCGCGTCCGTAAGGGTCAGGGTGTAGATCCCGGCCTGGAGCGATGTGATGTCGAGCGTGTTCGCGGAGTATCCGTTCGGTCCGGTCCAACTCGCTTGCAATGGTCCGACACCCCCGCTTGCGGTGATATCGATGGCACCTGTCGTGGCACCCTGGCAGCTGGCCGTGGTGATGGCGGCCTGTGCTGTGATGGCAGGCGGTGCCGTGAACAGGACCGTGGAATCCACCAGGCAGCCGAAGGCATCGGTTACCGCGATGGTGTAGAGGTCGGTGCTCAGGTTGCTGATGTCCTCGGAGCCGACGGTGTTGCCCTGCGTATCGGACCAGACGATGGTGTACGGTGCTGTTCCACCTTGGATGGTGAGATCGATGCTTCCATCTTCGGCGGTCGGACAGGAGACCTGAAAGCCGTTGTAGTTGCTCAGTGCCAGATCCAGTTGCAGTGGAGCACTCGGACCAAGTATGGTGACATTGACCTGCTTTTGTGTGTCGCAGCCGTTATTGTCAATGGCCAGTGCGGTGTAGTTGCCGGGGGACAGTCCCGTGGCCGTGAGACCCGTCTGTGCAGGCTGGGTGTCCCAGACCACTGAATAGGATCCGCTGCCACCGCTGATGGTGATGGTGGCCGTACCATCGTTCGCGCCGAAGCAGCTCACGTGCGAATAGCTCTCGATCATGGCCAGGAGCTCGAGGTCCGGAGCATCGATGGAGACCGTGGTCTGTGCGGTACATCCGTTCTGGTCCGAAGCGGTCACGGTGAACACACCTTCCGGCAGGTCCTCAGCAGTTGCACCGCTCTGGAAGGGGACACTGTTCCATGAATAGACATACGGAGCAGTGCCTCCCTGTGCGACAGCGATCGCCGTACCCGTGGAATCCTCGAAGCAGGTGACATTGGTGAACGACGTGATGGCGACGATCAGTCCTTGGGACGGTCCCCCGATCGTGGCTGTGGTCGTGGCGATGCAACCATTGCCATCCGTGACGGTGACGGTGTACGTGCCTGCGGATACATTGGAAAGAGCGTCACTGTTCTGAGCCGGAACGCTGTTCCAGGAGTAGGTATACGGTGCGCTCCCGCCTGACGCGTTGGCCGTGGCCGAGCCGTTCTGACCGCCGAAGCAGGAGACGCCGACCATGTCGATCACCTGGACCGTGGTCACCTGTGAAGGCTCATCGATCACAGTGGATGCGGTGGCACTGCAGCCGTTCGCATCGGTGACCGTGACGGTGTAGGTGCCTCCGTTCACATTCTGCAGTTGCGGACCGGATTGGCTGGGGAGGCTGTTCCATGAGTAGCTATAGGGAGAGGTGCCACCGCTGGCGATCGCCGTGCTCGAACCGTTCCCGGCACCGGCGCAGGTCACATCGATCGTTTGAGCGATGCCGGCGGAAAGCGGCTGCGAAGGGCTGGTGATGGAGCTGGTTACGGTGGTCGAGCAACCATTGGCATCAGCGATGGTGACCGCGATGGGACCGCTGCTCAGGCCGATGGCGGTAGGTCCGGTCTGGGTCGGAACGGTGTTCCAGGTCGTCGTGTATGGCGCAGTGCCTCCGCTTATCGCGACCATGGCACTGCCGCTCGGAACGCCTGCACAGGGCAGTGCGACAGTGCTGATGGATCCACTGAGCGCGGCAGCGGGACCGGAAATAACGACGGGTGCAGTGGTCGTGCAACCGTAACCATCGGTGATGGAGACGGTGTAGTTGCCGCTGGTGAGTCCCGTGGCGGTGGCTTCGGACTGGGTAGGCGAGCTGTTCCAGGTGAAGCTGTGTGGTTGCACACCTCCGGAGATAGTGACGGTGGCCATGCCGGTCGACCCTCCGAAGCAGGTGTTCCCGCCCACATCGGTGATCGTGGGTTGAAGCGCATCCGGCGATGTCATGGTGCGCTCGCCGTTTACACTGCATCCATTGGCATCTGTCACGATCACCGTGTACGAGCCGGCAACGAGGCCATTGATGTTCGCGGTGTTGGCGGTGAACCCGTTCGGGCCGCTCCACGACACGGCATAGGGCGCTGTACCTCCATTGATCGCAAGTCCGATGGAGCCCGTATTGCCGCCGGAACAGGCGATGTTCTCTCCGAAGGCCAGGATGCTGGGAGAGGTCGTGATGCTGAGCGCCGAAGGAGCCGAGATATTGAAGCTCTGGACCGCGCTGCAGGCAGCACCATCAGTGACCGTCACGGTGTACGTGCCGGCAGCGATGCCGACGAGGTCCTCCGCACTCGAGGTATAGCCACCCGGGCCGCTCCAGGAATAACTGTAAGGCGCGGTCCCTCCCGTGACCGAGAGGTTGATCGCGGCATTCGTGTTTCCCTGGCAGAGCGGCCGGGTCACGGTCGCGTTCAAGAGCATGTTGCTCACGCTCACCGTCGTGCTCAGGTTGGCTTCGCAGGTCCCGGCCATCACCTGCACCGTGTACGTGGTGGTCGTTCCGGGTTCCACGGTCGGGCTGGCCGAGTTCGGGTCGCTCAGGTCGAGTGATGGTGTCCAGGTATAGCTGAGGCCACCACTGGCGTTGAGGGTGATGGAGCTCCCCGAGCAAATGGAGGTGGAACTGTTCACCGAGGCAAGGAGGGTATCCCGCAAAGGCAGTTCCAGGCTGTCGATATAGGACCCCGGACATACCGAGTTGCTGAGGTACACACGCAACAGTTCCAGCGGCTCGTTGATGCCATCGGCGATGGGGTCGATGGTGACCGAGGCTGATGCCGATCCGCCAGGGATCGTCACAAGCTTGGCGATGAGCTGGTCGGCATCACCGATCAAGGGATAGTCCGCGCCGTTCGTGGTGGTTCCGGCGAGGAAGTAGGGGACCACCACGGGCGAGGCGGTGATGTTCTGCCGGGTGAACGTCAGCAGACCGGAATTACAGCCTTCCACCATTTCCGATATTCCATTGGCCGTGGTGGCGGTCATGCCGATCGCGTTGCTTTGGATGCGCTCAATGAACACACCGCTATCGAATTTCCGGTCCGACGCGTCCGCGACGATGAGCTTCAGTCTGTAGGTCTGGCAGGGCTGTACCGCGGAAACGGCGCTCAGGCCGTTGGTGATGCCGTCATATTGTATGTGTGAGCCTCCCGTGTTGTCCGTGTGGTAGGCCTCGTTCGAAGCATTGTTGACCGTATTGATCGTCACGGCCTGCGTGGTACCCGGTATCAGCGCGATGTTTTTGTCGTTGCCGATCCCCGCATCGCCCACGATGCCCGGACCGCTGATGAAGAAGCCGAACACATCGTTGTACTGGGAGCCCACCCACTCGTTGTATTCTTCACTGGAAAAGGCGAAGTTGAACTCGAGCGTATCTCCGCCGGGAATGATGTCGAACTCGAAACGGCAGGCGTCGAAGGTGGTGCGTCCGGTGACGGTGTTCAGAATGGCGTTTCCCGGGCGGTTCTGTTCAAAGGTCCTGTTGCTGACCAGGTTCGGACCCACGGCGTTCGCGATGGTCCCCGTGGTGAGCAGAACGCCTTCGTTCACATCGAGGGATGTGCCCGTGTAGGTGAATTCGCCAAACCCCTGAGCGTGGCAATCGATCGTGGGGTTGGTGATCCGTACTCCCGGTCCGGAAATGGCCTCTGCGAGCTGTTGCAGATCGGTCTGGCTGTTCACCGCGAGTTGAGCCCATGAAGGGCATGCTGCGAAAAGGAACGATGCGACGATCAGGTTCCGTTTCATGCTGCCGATCATGCGCGGGCTGGAGAAGTGTGGCGTTCTCATGAGTTCAGCGGACTTGGGCGCAGCGGTCCTCCGCTTGCTGGATCGTGATGGTGAGCTCGGTCGATCGCCCTGCAGGTACGTGACGGCGGATGATGGGTGCGACCTGTGTACGCAGATCACCGACAGAGCGGCCGGGAACGGGTTCTAGGATGAGAATGCCGGCCGGCACGCAGGCGTAGCTCATCCGCAGATCGCCCTGGGCCTCCATTTCCTGCTTGACCAGGTCCCGCTTGGATGCGGTGAGACCCTCCACATGGAGGATCACGGGCGCCTGTGCCTGGATGGAACTTTGGGCACTGGCCGTTTGCATGGTGGCAAAGGCCAACACCGCGATCGACAGTGCGCGTTGCAGAAGGTCTTCCGTATTCATGGTCCTGTTCCTTAAGGGACCGACCGGTGAGTAGCCGGACGGACCCGCGTTGATCCGGACCGTTTCTACCCGGAATGACCACAGAAGGTTGCGATCGGTCACCGAAGGACCTGGCCACTACCGCTGCAAGTTGCCGCGGCGTTCGGAAGGGGGGGCTATTTCTTCGCTGACCGCTGCCTCAGGACTGCGTGAAGCGCAATGCCGGTGGCCACGCTCACGTTCAACGAGCCGATCTGGCCGGCCATGGGGATGCGCACCAGGTCATCGGCCAGCCGAAGCACAGCATCCGAGATCCCTTCATCCTCGCTGCCCATCACCAGCACCAGCGGACCGGTGAGGTCGGCGTCGTCCAGCAGGGTCGTGCCTTTTTCGGTGCAGGCCACGATGCGGGCGCCATGGTCCCGGGCCCGTTTCAGTCCATCGGTCAAGCGGGTGACCCGGCAAACGGGGTTCCGCACCAATGCCCCGGCGGAGCTCTTCACCGCGTCCGGGCCTAGGCGGGCGGTCCCCATCTTGGGAACCAGCAGGGCGTGGGCACCGAAGCATTCTGCGCTACGGGCGATGGCACCCATGTTGCGCACATCGGTCACGCTGTCCAAGGCGACGATCAAGGGCGTGTAGCCCTGCTCATAGGCCATCGTGATCACTTCGTCCAAGTCCTGTTCATCCACCTGGCTCAGGAACGCGATGACGCCCTGGTGTTCCGTACGGGTCAATCGGTCCAGCTTTTCGGCCGGCACGGGTTGCCAGGGTATCTGGCGGTCCAATGCCATTTGCCTGATCTCGCGGATGCCATCACCGCCGGCTTCGCGCCGGATCAGCAGCTTCTCCACGTTCTTACCCGCCTTCAAGGCTTCGATCACCGGCCAGATGCCACATACCAGGTCCTTGTCAGCCATTTGTTCAGACGGTGTGCTTGGAATGCCACACCGCCGCAAAGGTCAGTGCAATTGGAGCACGGAATGTGTTGTCGGGCCGAATTGATCGGCGGCTGCGTCCTTCGATCGCTCAGTTCTGGTAGATCCGGCCATTGCGCCAGCTCTCCACGTTGCGGTACCAGGCGCCCTTGAGCGCCGGGTCGCGCTCCAGCACCAGTTGATTGTCCGTAAAGGGGCTCTGGCGTTTCACGAAGGTGAAGACCAGGCTCATCAGGTTGTTCTCCTCGCCATAGATCCAGGTCTCGCTGATGTCGCTTTTCTGGATGGACGTGGGTTGGCCGAAGATGATGTGCACCATGCCGCGGTCCGTTCGCCAGCCTTCCACATCGCTGGTGAAGTGGCGGTTGGCGGTCTCCACCCGTTCAAAATAGATGCGTATGGCGTCGCGAGCACGCTCACGGTCACCCGCTGCATCGATCCAGAAGCGCTCCACCGCCTGACGCACATTCTCCGCCTTGGCCATCCGGTCGTACTCCTGCACCGATGTGATGTAGCGCATGGGACGCAGCATATCGGCTGCCGTGCCGATGATCGGATGACTTTGGTCCATGGCAAGCAGGGTATAGCCCGAATTGGACGCACTGTCCGGCCGGAAGTGGTAGACCCCTGTGGTGAAAGGTTCGAAGGTGAACGTTCCTGAACTATCCACCGCCACAGTGAACAAGCTATCGGTGGTGTTGCTGTTCTTGCTGCCCGCACTGCTGCTGAACACCGGAGCAGGCAGGGCATTGTCCGACTTCAGATGACCGACCCACAGGGTGCGACCGGCATAGGCCTCACAGCGGACCTTCACCGGGTGTCCGGGGTGCACCTGGTCCTGGAACAGAGGGAGGGCGGTCCGCTCATCCAAGGGCAGGAAGTACTGGCGTACGTCCTCTCCGCTCCGTCTCACGCGGAAATACAGCACCCCCTGATTGTCGCGGTTCACGTCGGTTGCGGTGAGTTTCAGTATGAACGTGTTCTGGCCGTTGCTCCGCATGGGGAAGATGCCGATGAGCTCCTTGTCGAGCGCGGGGTCATCGGACGAGTCTTTGATCAGGGTGCTTGCACTGTCGAGCAGGGTCTTGCTGCCCCAATCCGGAAAGGACTCATAGCGTAATTGGACCGCCGCATGGAACGGCCCTCCTTCACCGCTGCTTTTATACAGCAGGTCGCGGGTCCTGAGCTTGAAATGGACCGTGGAGCTGGTGGCATCGGTATGGTAGACCCGTGCCAGCAACTGCAGCCCGGACCCTCCCTTGCCGTACATGGAGGAAAGATCCTCTCGCTTGGCCACTGGCGCCGAACTGGTGCAGCCCCAGAACAGCACGACCACGAGGGTATGGATGAGCGTGTTGCGCATGAAGGTCCTCATTCGTCCAACGATCGTTGGAGGAGTTTATCGTGCAGCCCCTTATTGGTGCGCGCTCCCAGTTCCTTCAACAGCTCCACCTGCCGCACCAGGTTGCCGGGCCCTTCGCTGAGCTTGGAGAGCGCTTTCTCATAGTTGTCCTTCGCATCGTTCACACTCTTGCCGATGCGCCCCAGGTCTTCGGTGAAGCCCACGAACTTCTCATACAGGGCGCCGGCGCGGTCCGCAATGGCCAGGTGGTTCCGCGCGATGCGTTCATGTTTCCAGATCCCGTGCACGGTGCGCAGGGTGGCCATCAGGGTGCTGTGGGTCACCATCACCACCTGCCGGTCATAGGCCTCCTGGAAGACCTCGGGCCGTTCGCGTAGCGCCAGCAGGAAGGCGGGCTCGATGGGCACGAACATGAGCACGAAATCCACGCTCTTCACCCCATAGAGTTTCGTGTAGTCCTTCTCGCAGAGCCCCTTGGCGTGCGCGCGGATGCTCTCCACATGCAGCTTCAGCAGCCGTGCGCGCTCCACCTCATCCGTGGCAGCCGCCCATCGCTCATAGTGCAGCAGCGACACCTTGCTGTCGATGACCAGGTGCTTGTCCTCGGGCAGCATCACCACGGCATCGGGGCGCAGACGCGAACCATCGGAAAGGGTGGTGCTTTCCTGCATGCTGTATTCCTGTCCCTTGACCAGTCCTGCGCCCTCGAGGATCCGTTCCAGGATCATCTCGCCCCATGCACCCTGTGCCTGGCTGTCGCCCTTCAGGGCCTTGGTCAGGTCGTTGGCGTCCTGGCTCAGCTTCTGGTTCTGCTCCACCAGTCGGATGATCTCACCCTTCAGCGCGAACCGTTCGCGGCCCTCCTTGTCATACGCATCGCGCACCTGCTGCTGGAATTCCATGATGCGCTCCTGAAGGGGTTTCAGGATCACGCCCAGTTTCTCCTGCTGCTGGTCCTGCAGTTCCTTCCCGCGTTGGCTCAGCAAGCGCCCCGCGATGTTCTCGAACTCCGTGGTCATGCGGGTCTGGAGCTGTTCCAGTTCACCCTTCTGCTCCACCAGACGTTGGTTCAGCCCGCGTCCCCGTTCCTGTTCGGTGGCCACCAGCCCGCTCAGGCGCACCACTTCGCCCATCCGCTCTTCGGCGAGCGCGCGCTGTTCGTTCAGCTGCCGGTCCCATTCGGACCGTTCCGTGGCCTGTTCGCGCTGCAGGATATCCAATGCTTCATGGCCCTGGGTGCGCTTCCAGAAATGGGCGACCAGCACGCCGCCGATCAGTCCGATCAAGAGTCCGAGAAGGAGGTAGGTGAGTTCCATGATGCCGGTCACGAAGGTACGCCGCAGCGGAAGGCTCAGTTGTCCAGGATCACCACCAGCGCACCGACCGGCACGGCATCATACAGCTTGATCACATCGGCATTGCACATGCGGATGCAACCCATCGAAGTGGGCGTTCCCACGGAGCGTTCGTTCGCGGTCCCGTGGATATAGATGAAGCGATCATGACTGTCCACTGAGCCCCCCTTGTTCAAGCCGGGCTCCAGGCCATCAAGCCAAAGGATGCGCGAGGTGATCCAGTCCTTGTCCACCCCGGCGAAGTCCACGTCGGCCAGTTCGCCGGTATACACCCGTTCCTTCAGGATGCCCAAGGGGGGGACCGCATCGCCGACCTTGTCGCTGATGCGGTGCAGGCCTTCCGGGGTGCGGTACGAGTCGGTCTCCGCTCCCAGGCCCCTACCGGAGGTTGCGACAGGATAGACGTTCAAGAGGCGCCTCCGCCGCAGGTGGAAGAGGGATTGACGCTGCACGGACACATAGAGGATATCACCCATGAGGTCCGTTCCGGTGTAGCGGACCTCGAGGTATTCCAGCAGCAGGTCGGCCAGCCCCTGCCTGGGGTGCTCCGGACCTTGTTGTGCCATGATCGCCGGACCGCAGCACACCAGTCCAGCGATGATCAGGGCCTTGCGCATGATGCACATATCATCCGGGCTAAAAGAGACTGGTGAATCCGAAGTGCACTTTGCCGTTCCGAAGCTCCACGGGGTTCGCGAACTGTTTGCCCAATGCATAGGTCAGACTGAAGAGCCCGGCCTTGGTCTCAAAGGTGGTGCCCAGTCCGAATCCCAAGGGCGTATCCGTCACCGTGATATCCTTGGATGTATCCTCCCACCAGGCCTGGTCGAAGAACACGAAGAAGTTGGCGTTCTCCTCGTACACGAAGCGGTATTCTGCCGTGGCGATCCCGAATGCGCTGCACAGGATGGAGGCCTCGTCCACGCCCCGCAGGCTTTTCAGGCCACCCATCCGGTACAGTTCGTTGCCGTAAAGGTCATCGTTCAACATGGCCCCGCCCTGTGCCACGAGCCGGAACGTGCTGCGGCGTTTCAGTGGAATGTGCAGGATGGCCCGTCCGTTCAGCTCGTATTGCACGGAGGCGATATCCGGCGTGGGTTCCGTCTCGCCGAGCACCGCGGTGGTGGTCCGTTTTCGCCCCACCGACCCCTCGGCCTGCAAGGAGTGTCCACGCCGGGGGTTGAAGCGGTAATCAAAGCGCTCACGTTCGGCGCCAAGCCCGTAGGTCGTCAGGCGCACATCGGCCAGGCCCGGGGTGGCCACCAGGTTGTTGCCCAGCCGGTCGCTGCTGCGGCTGTTCACGAACAGGCTGAGCTTATCTCCTTGGGGCAGGAGGTAGGTGAGCGCTGCCCGTGCGTTCAACTCAAGGAAGGTGCTGTCCCGCTTGAACAGCTTGAGGCTGAGGTCCGTGCCGAAGGGCGTGTTGAAGGCGAACGGAAGGTCGAAGCGCACCCGCAGGTCCTGTGTGGCATCCTGGAGCGATCGCCAGTTCAGTTCGATGGCCTCTCCTCTGCGCAAGGCATTGCGCAGCCGCAGGTCGAGGTCGCCCGTCACGCCCACTTTCCCGGTCGTCGAATTGGGCTGCACGCCGATGATGCCATTGATGGAGCTCGCCTTCTTGGCATCCAGGAACAGGTACAACTTGGTGCGCTCCGGAGTGAACTGGATATAGGGCCGTTGGCGCTGCGTCACGAAAGGCAGTTCACGCAGCCGGCGCTCGGTGGCCCGGATGAGGGTTTCATTGTACGGGTCGCCAGGTCGGACCCCGATGTGGGTCTGCAGGTAGCGCAGGTTCGTCCGGGCCGTGCCCCGAAGGATGACACTGTCCACCACGACGGGCCGGCCGATCTCCAGACGGATGGTCGCGCTCAATCCATCGGAGACCTCCTGGATGCTGTCGAGCCGGACCTGGGCGAAGGGATGGCCATGGTCCTCGCTGTACTTCAGGAGGTCTTCGAACAGCCGGCCCACCTCCTTGGGCGCGATGGGTCTCCCGCTGTACAATTTTTCGCGGAAGCGCGATCCGCTGGCGATCTCCAAGGGGATCCCCGAGCCTTTCAGGGTCGCCCAGCGGTATTGCCGACCGATATGCACGGGGCACTCACTGGTCGTTGCCGTGGTGCGGCAGCTGTCCACATGCGCTTCCAGGTAACCCAGCTCGAACAATCGGGCCAATTGGGCGCTGACCACGGCCGGGGTCTGCTCAGCGGTGGCCACATCAACTGGCCGCAGCCATTTGGCCGGGATGTCCGCATCGGGGATGAAGATCACACGGTGGTCCTGGCTTTGCCCCGGCAGGGCGAGCAGGGCCATGGTCAGAAGCAACAAAGCCTGATATGGTGATCCGGGCTTCATGCAAGCGACCAGTCGATGGGCGGTGTTCCTTGCGCCACAAGGATCTCGTTGACCTTGGAGAAATGCCCACAACCAAGGAACCCGCGGTGGGCGCTCAGGGGGGAGGGATGCGGCGCTTTGAGCACCGTGTGGCGCTGCCCGTCGATCAAGTTCTCCTTGTCCTGGGCAAAGCGACCCCAGAGCAGGAACACCAGGCCGCTGCGCCGTTCGGATAGCCGCTGGATCACGCGGTCCGTGAACCGTTCCCAGCCACGCCCTTGGTGCGATCCGGCCCGTTCAGCACGGACCGTGAGGCTTGCGTTCAGGAGCAGAACACCTTGGTCGGCCCACGAGCTGAGGTCGCCCGACATGGGGATGGGATGTCCCAAGTCCCGCTCGATCTCCTTGAAGATGTTCCGCAACGAAGGCGGATGGGGTACGCCCTTGGGTACGGAGAACGAAAGCCCATGAGCCTGTCCGGGACCATGGTAAGGGTCCTGCCCGAGTATCACTACCCGGACGGAAGCGAACGGACAGCGATCGAAGGCCTTGAAAATATCCTGCCCTTGGGGATAGACAGCATGGATGCTGCGCTCGTCGACCAGAAAGGCGCGCAGTTCTTGGAACCACGGTGCGTCAAAGGCATCCCGCAGTTCCGGATACCAGTCCTCGCCGATTTGGGGTAGACGGCTATTTCCATCGACAGGGTTCATGACAGGGCGGCTTCCAAGTTGATCGACACAAGCGCTGTTGAAACATTTTCAGCGAGGCTTCGTTCTGATGGGTAACTTTGGGGATGTGCTTCACGTAGCAGGGTCATCCCAACGAGACACAAACGATAATACGATGAAAAAGGTACTCCTGATTTTGGCCGCAGTGGTGCTCGTGAGCGTGACGATGACCTCGTGCTCCAACTCGCATTCCTGCCCTGCCTACGGCAAGGTCACCAAGGTCCAGCCTGACAAGAGGGCTTGATCGCTTCATGAGCTGAGCGTATTGCGCCCGGGCCGTGAGGTCCGGGCTTTCCTATTGATCCCCTTCAGGTCAGACGAAGGTGAGGTGAAGGTCCTGTACCACCTCCGGCGACAGACTTTGGGCAACCGGACAGGTGCGTGCCGTCTGTTCCATGATGCTCCGCTGCCGTTCATCGAGCCGGCCACCGGCCAACTCCAAGTGGATCTCGATCCGTGCGATCCGTCTCGGTGCAGAGGCCATGTGCTTCACCACGCGGGCCTTGAGCCCTTCCAAGGGAATATCCTTGTCACGCGCCACGATGCCCATGGTGGTGATCATGCAGGCCGCCAGGGAGGTGGCCATCAGGTCGGTGGGGGAGAACGCCCCGCCTTGGCCCTGGTTGTCCACCGGGGCATCGGTGGACATCCGCTGACCGCTGCGGATGTGCTGCAATTCCGTCCGAAGTTCGCCGAGGTAGAGTACCGTGGATGTGTCCATCATTTCGTTCGCTAAAGTACCAAGGACCGCAAGGTAACGTTGGCATGTTGTAGCTTTGTTCTGGTCCTTTTCAGCGCCCATGCGCCGCTCGATCCTCCTCACCCTTCTGTTGCTGTCCTGGTTCTGCTCCATGGCCCAGCAGACCATCTATGAGGAGACCCGCGTACCCTTCAGAAAGGAGTACACCGGCGGTGTGCTGATCCACGGCGATGGCTGGGGCCTGAACTTCTTCCACGGTACCTACCGGACCGCGCGTTACCGTCGGGTGCTGGGGCTGGAACTGGTGGGCATGAAGCATCCCAAGGAGATCAAGAGCTTCAACCCCTATTACGAGGACTCTCGCGGGTATTTCTACGGCAAGGCGAATTCCCTGCTCATCCTGCGGCCCACCTTCGGAGGCAAGCACCAGATCACGGACAAGATCCGGCGCCGCGGAGTGGAGGTGAACGTGGTATGGGGTGTCGGCCCTTCCTTGGGTTTCGCAAAGCCTGTCTATCTCCAGATCGGCAAGCCGGACCAGATACCCTATCAGACCATTGTGGTCGAACGCTATGACCCGGTCGTTCATGATGTGCAGAACATTTATGGGCGTGCCTCCTGGTTCACGGGTTTCGGGGACATGAAGCTCTATCCGGGGGCCTTTGGCCGTTTCGGGTTCAATTTCGAGCACTCCAGCCATACCTATGGGGTCAAGGGGCTGGAGGTCGGTGTCACCATGGATGCTTTTCCCGTCGTGGTGCCCATCATGGCGGAAGTGGAAGGTGTGGAGAACAAACAGTTCTTCTTTCAGTTCTACCTGTCCATTCAATTCGGCAAGAAAACCGTTCAATGAGCGAGACCGTCATTACCGTGGAGAACGAGCCCAGGCAGCGGAGGCCTGATTGGTTGCGCGTGAAACTGCCCACCGGAGAGAGCTATCGGAAGGTGCGGGAGATCGTCAGCGAACACAAGTTGCACACCATCTGCCAAAGCGGCAACTGCCCGAACATGGGTGAATGTTGGGGCGCCGGTACCGCCACGTTCATGATCCTGGGCAATGTGTGCACCCGTAGCTGTGGTTTCTGTTCCGTGGCCACTGGTCGCCCCGAGGCTGTGGACCCCTTCGAACCGGCGCGCGTGGCCCGCAGCGTGGAATTGATGGGGGTGAAGCACTGCGTCATCACCAGCGTTGACCGCGATGATCTGAAGGACGGTGGCAGCGACATCTGGGCCAGGACGATCCGCGCCATCCGCCGTCGCAGTCCAGGTACCACCATGGAGACGCTCATCCCTGATTTCCAAGGGAAGTGGGAGAACCTGGCCCTGGTGCTGGAGGCCGCTCCCGAGATCCTGAGCCATAACCTGGAGACCGTGCGCCGCCTCACCAAACAAGTGCGCATCCAGGCCAAGTATGACCGAAGCCTGGAGGTCCTCATGCGATCCAAAAGGGCCGGACTACGGACCAAGAGCGGCGTCATGTTGGGACTTGGGGAGACGGAACAGGAGGTCATGGAGACCATGGACGACCTGCTGAGCGTGGGCGTGGACATCCTGACCCTGGGCCAATACCTGCAGCCCACCAAGGAGCACCTGGCGGTGGCTGAATTCGTTCATCCCGATGTGTTCGCCCGCTACAAGGCCATCGGCCTGGAGAAAGGCTTCCGTTATGTGGAAAGTGGTCCGCTGGTA
The DNA here is from genome assembly GCA_945872795.1 of Chryseobacterium gleum. Classification (GTDB taxonomy): domain Bacteria; phylum Bacteroidota; class Bacteroidia; order Flavobacteriales_F; family PHOS-HE28; genus PHOS-HE28. Next base: position 95,261 of record CAMCAZ010000001.1, on the reverse strand, counting down.
CGGAGCAGTTATCACGCGGAGAAGCACATGTTTTGAACGATGGTCGTGGGTTGAAGGTTGGATCGCTTGTCGGGTTGACCCGTTACCGATGCACATCAACCTCCAACTTCACCAACCTACAATTAGTCCACGGTACTCCCCATGCGCATAGCCATCAACGGATTCGGTCGCATCGGTCGCGTCACCGCCCGCATTCTGCAGGATCATCCGGACATCGAGCTTGTGGCCGTGAACGATCTTACGGATAACAAGACCTTGGCGCACCTGTTCAAGTACGACTCCGTGCACGGCGTGTTCCAAGGCGAGGTCGGTTACGATGATCAACACCTGATAGTCGGTGGGAAGAAGGTTCAGGCATTCTCGGAAAAGGACCCGGTGGCGCTGCCTTGGACGAAGCTCGGCATCGATGTGGTGATCGAATGCACGGGCCATTTCCTCACACGTGAGACGGCGATGGCCCACATCACCGCCGGGGCCAGGAAGGTGGTGCTCTCCGCGCCTGCAAAGGACGCAGGCATCAGGACCGTGGTGCTCGGTGTGAACGACCACCTGCTGGACCCTGCGGATGTGATCATCTCCAACGCCAGCTGTACCACCAACTGCGCCGCCCCGATGATCATGGGCATCCGCGACCTCTGCGGTATTGAGGACGGGTTCATCACCACCGTGCACAGCTACACCGGTGATCAGCGCCTGCACGACGCCCCGCACAAGGACCTGCGCCGGGCCCGTGCTGCGGCCGTGAGCATGGTGCCCACCACCACTGGCGCGGCGAAAGCCATCACCCGCATCTTCCCCGAACTCGATGGTCGTCTCGGCGGCGGCGGGATCCGTGTGCCCGTGCCTGATGGGTCGATCACTGACATCACCGTCCGCGTCAGGGATCTCAAGTCCGCCGAAGAGATCAACGCGTACTTCAAGCAACTCGCCGAAGGAAAGTTGAAGGGCATCCTGCGCTACACCGAAGACCCCATCGTAAGCGTCGACATCGTTGGCGATCCGCACAGCTGCATCTTCGACGCCCAGCTCACCAGCGTGGTGGGCAACATGGTGAAGATCATGGGCTGGTACGACAATGAATACGGCTACAGTTCGCGCTTGGTGGACCTGGTGGTGAAGTTGGGGGTGTAGGTTGGCGGTTCTCCCCTAGGGAGTTCCCGAGCTCACTCCACATGATCGAGGTCCCGCCCGTACGTTTCCGGTAGCCAATAGGCGGCTGCCAACCCGAGCGTCCAGACCAGTGCGCCGGTCCACAACAGGGAGTGGGCCGTGCCCATGGCAAAGCGGTTCTCCAGCCACAGGTGGAAGGGAATGAGCAGCGTTACCGAACCCCGCATGAAGTTGGTGACCGTGGCCGTTGCCAGCACGCGCAGGTTGGTGCCGAAATGCTCCGCCACGGTGGTTGCGAACACGGATAAGTAGCCGCAGCCCAGACCCATCAGGAAGCAGGCGGTGTAGAGCGGTGTCCCGGCTGTCATTCCCTGAAAGAACCAGGCCGTAGCGATCATGCCCAGGAGCATTCCGCCCAGGATGACATGTTTGCGCGTGCGCAACACCTGGCTCAGGATGCCGGTCCCAAGATCACCGGCCGTGATGCCCAACTGGAACAGGATGAAGGCTGTGGTCAATGTCCACCCGTCCACGCCATGCTCCGTTGCGATCTCGGGCGACAAGGTGATCACCAGGCCCACGCTGTACCAGATGGGTACGCCCATGGCGATGCAGGCCAGATAACGCAAGGCGCGTCTACGGTCGGATAACAGGTGGAGGAAGGACCCTCGCGGTCTGGTGTCGCTGTGGATCCGCTTGAACATGCCCGTTTCCATGCTGCTCATGCGGAAGAGCAGCAACAGTAGCCCGGCCACACCCGCGATGGCAAAGGCCCAGCGCCAGGGCAGCAGGTCGCCCGCCAGCCCTGCGCAAACGGCACCAGCTGCACCCATGGTGGCCACCAGGATGGTGCCATAGCCGCGGCGCTCGGCGGTCATGCTTTCGCTCACGAGGGTGATACCGGCCCCGAGCTCGCCGGCCAAGCCAACGCCGGCAAGGAATCGGATCACGGCATAGGCCTCCACATCGTGCACCACGGCGTTGGCGAGGTTCGCCAGGGAATAAAGGACGATGGAGCCGAAGAGCACCGTGACCCGGCCCTTGCGATCACCGATGATGCCGGTGAGGATCCCGCCCACCATCATGCCGAGCATCTGCAGGGCCAGGAGCCGTTCGCCTTCCATGCGGAGCACCTCGCCTTCCAGTCCGAGCTCGCGCAGACTGGGTATCCGGTAAATGCTGAAGAGGAACAGGTCGAAAGCGTCCACGAAGAACCCCAGTCCGGCGGCCAGTACGGCGCGGTTCAGGGGCTGCGTGCTGAGCTGTGCCATGTCACACCGCCGGCCCCCCGGTGATCCGTTGGTCCCCGCTCAAGGGACCGTCGCTCATGCGTTTCATCAGCTTCAGCTCCTGGCCATCGAAGGTGGCGTAGGTGTAGTAACTGATCCAGTCGCCGAGGTTGACGTAGCGGCTGCCGGGCTTCACTTCCAGGTCGATCGGCAGGTGCCGGTGCCCGAAGATCATGTGGTCGTAGTGCTGTTTCTGTAGCTCGTCCTGGCAATACTGCACGAGCCATTCCTTGTCGGCCCCTGACCACTTGCGGTCGTTCTCGTAGTTCTTCTTTCTGCTCCTGCCGCTGAGCACATCGCCCAGCCAAAGCCCGAAGTTGGGATGGAGCCGCGCAAAGAGCCACTGGCAGACCGGGTTCCGGAACACCTTCTTGATGAATTTGTAGCCATGGTCACCCGGCCCCAGGCCATCGCCATGCCCGATCAGGAAGCGCTTCCCGGCGATCTCCCGCACGATGGGCTCGCGGTGCACGATGACCCCGGTCTCCTGCGGCACATAGTCGAAGATCCACATGTCGTGGTTGCCGATGAACAGGTGCACCGGTATGCCCCGGTCGGTGAGTTCAGCAAGCTTGCCCAACAGCCGCACGTGGCCCCTTGGCACGGCACGCTTGTATTCGAACCAGAAGTCGAACAGGTCGCCCAGCAACATGATCTCCGCAGCGTCCTTGGCGGCTTCGTCCAGGAAGGCGCAGATGCGTTTCTCCCGGGCCAGGCTACTGGCCGCATCAGGAACCCCCAGGTGGAAGTCGCTCAGGAAATGGATCTGCTGTCCGGGCCGCATGGTTGCGAAGATCGCGCTTCAGGGCTTCAGCTTGCGCAGCAATTTTGTGGGGTCCATCTGTTCCAGCGCGATCACGAAGCGGATGCGATCACCGATGCTGCGGTCCAGGAACTCCTCCTCCTCGGCGATGCGTTGCGATACGATGAGGGGGAACCAGATCTCCAGCACATCCTTCACCACCTGCAGGCCGATCCCCGCTTCCATGTAGGATGCCGTGCTGGTCGACCGCCCCTCCTGTGTGATGGTGGTCAGTGGCGCGAAACCGGCGCTTGCAAAGAGTGAGAGGGGCAGGCCAGTGGGCAGGTCGAGCTCCGCGTTGAGGGAAGCGATCCACGTGTCACTGCCACCCTGCAGGAACGGTGTCTTGAAGCCTCCCTGTTGTTTGTTGAACTGTCGCCCGGTGAAGCCTCCGGTGGCTCCCCGTTCCAGGTAAGCGTGGTCGAACAGGAGGTCCTCCGCCCCCCAGGTCAAGCCCCAGGACTGTAGCCCATCGCTCAGGCCCGCTGCGTTCTTGGACAGGAAGGTGCCTGCAAAGGCCCGAAGGCGCAGCTGGTCCTTCTTCGCGTTGTAGGTGAATCCCTGTCGGAGCTCCAGGGATGCCCGCACGAAGTCCTCATGGATGGTGATGACCGGTGCTACCAGGGCTGGGAACATCGCCTCGCGGTTCTGTGCCCGGTAGGACAATTCCCCGTACGTCGCCTCGCTCGATGCCGTCACGCGTTCAGCACCAGGCTGCTCCTCCACACTGCCGAAGTTCAGGTACACGCCACGCAGGTTCACACTGTGCTCCCACGCTCGGGTGAGGGGTTCGCGCTTCAGGTCGAAACGGATGGAGGGTTGCAGCTTGGTATACCAGCTGTTCTCGTAATGGTCGTGCAGGGTGGAGGCGCTGCGTGCACTGAGCCCCAGGTGGATGTTCTGGAACAGGCGGCTCTGCAGGCGGTCGAAGTGGTGCTCGATGCGGGCCGCACCGCCCCAGCGCTCGCTCCCCAAGGCATAGAGCGGGGCGAACACCCATTCGGTGCGCTGGCTGGGGAACACGGTGTTGTAAGCGGCCATGCCCACTTGGAATCCGTCATGTCCGTTCCAAGCGGCCAGAGGCGTCCAGTACACGCTCCGGCGATCGTTCTTTTCAATGCCCAGCAGGTACTTCAGCTCCGGCTTGGCAGCGCGGCGGAAAAGGCCGTGGTTGCGCACTTCGTTGTTCCGACGGTCGATGTCGAGGGTGCGGTTGTCCGCATCCACACGCAATCTATCGGCGACTGACCAAGGGAGTTCGGCAGTTTGTTTGGAACGGTCAATGACGGAGCGAGCATAGCCGGAACTGTGATCGCTGGAGTGCCCCCGAATGATGGTGCCCCCCATTATCCATGTTGTTCCCAGTATCTCACTGCCATTCCAACCAGTGACAGGGAACGGGTAGTGTCCGTTCGAGTTGGTGCGATACGTGAACGTATTGTCTTTGAGCTTCACCGCCTTCACCTCCAACTTATGCGTGGTGCCGATCAACCCTTCGAACATCCACCCCAGTTCCTTTCCGCTTTCCCGCTCGAACACTTGCCGGACATCATCGGGCTGCGGGTGTTTGAACTTCCACTCCTCGAAATAGGCGTGCATGCAGCGGTCGAAGTCCTCATCGCCGAGGTAGGCGAACAGGTGGTCGAAGATCATGGCCGTCTTGTTGTAGACCATGCCACCATAGTTGATCATGGTGAAGTCCTTGGAGGTCGATGAGAGCGCCTGGTCCAGGTTGCGCCGCGCATTCAGTCGGTACGTGGCTTCGCCCAGGAAACGATGAGCATCCGTGACCTGCGAAAGCGCCTTGCCCAGTCCGGGAATGCCGATCTCCGGCTTGGCATCCGGGTAGCGCTCGCGCATATACCGAAGCTCCACGAAGCTGTTCATGCCTTCATCCATCCAGGCATGGTCACGCTCATTGCTGCCCAGTATCCCGTAGAACCAGTTGTGTCCCACTTCGTGCGCGATCACATTGTCCAGGCTCTGTGCATCGCCCATGTCGCCGATGATCGTGATCATTGGGTATTCCATGCCGCCACCGGCGCTGATGGTGCCATCGATCGCGGTGCAGGCCTCGTAGGGGTAGTCGCCCACCCATTGGCTGTACAGGCGCACACTTTCATTGAGGGCGGTGATACCGGTCTCCTCCCAGAGCCTGGCGTTCTTGGGCGTGTGGAGCGCCCAGGTGGTGACCGTCCGTCCACTGCGGGGCAGGGTCACGCTGCCTTTCCGCACCACGAAGCGTTTATCCGCGAACCAGGCGAAGTCGTGCACATTGTCCTGCACATAGCGCAGGGTCTTCATCCGGGACGCAGAGGCTGGGAACATGTCGAGCAGCGGCTTGCCCGTGGCGATGTCCTTGAGCGGAGTGGGATAGGTCCATTCTCCGCCGGCCATGCGATCCATCAATTGCCGCTCTTCTTCATTCTGCAGGATGCCGGTCGCTCCCACGATGTAATTCGCCGGCAGGGTAACGGAGACATCATAGCTCCCGAACTCGCTGTAGAACTCACCGGCGGTGAGGTAGGGCATGGCGTGCCAGCCCTGGGCATCGTATACCGCTGGCTTGGGGAACCACTGGGTGATGTAGTAGGCCTGCCCGGTGTGTCCCAGGCGCGAGAATTTCCCGTCGGGGATCTTCACCCGGAACGGTGTATCGATGGTGATGGAGGATGCCGGAGCCAAGGGCATCGGGAGTTTGATCCACCCGATGTCGGGATGTTCATCGTGGTATCCCCAGGTCAGCGCGATGCCCTCCGCTGTGAACTGGAGACTGTCGATGCTTCCGCGCTCCGCATCGCTGGCGAAGTGCAGGTCCAGCTCCCCCATGGACATCAATTGTCGGTCCAGTGCGGTGTTCTTTTGACTGTAGGCGTTGGGCCACAGGTGGATCCACAGGGTGTCCAGCGTCTGCGGCGACTGATTGGTGTAGGTGAACGCTTGTTCACCATGCAGAACGTGCGCCACATCATCGAGACGGACGGATATGACATGGTCCACCCGCTGCTGGAAATAGGCCTGCGCGAAGAGCATTACCGGGGACAAGGCGATGGAAAGGGCGAGCGAACGTCTGGAACGCATGCTGGCGAGGGTGGAAAACAGAACGGACCGGAAAACGCTCCGGTCCGTTCTATCGATCTTGTGTTCGGTCACTTGTCGAAGAGTTCGGAGAGCACACTTTCCAACTGCTGGGCACGCAGACCCTTTTGGAGGATCTTTCCATCGCGGTCCACCAGCACGGTGTAGGGGATGCTGCTGACCCCATATTCCTGGGCAGCGGCATTGTTCCAGAAACCGAGGTCGCTCACGTGTTTCCACGGCAGTCCATCATCCTGGATGGCCTTCACCCAGGCACCGTGGTCACGGTCCAGCGAGACCCCGAGGATCTCGAATCCCTTCCGGGCATACTTGTCGTACACGCGCTTCACGTTGGGGTTCTCCATCCGGCAGGGCCGGCACCAGCTGGCCCAGAAGTCGATGAGCACGTACTTGCCGCGCAGCTCGCTCAGCGCGAAGGTGCCCCCGTCCGGTGTCTGCTGCCTGATCTCCGGAGCATCACCGCCCAACGGAAGGAGGTTGCTCAGGCGCTTCATCTCCTCCTCCTGCATTTTCAGGGCCACCTCCTGCTGCTCCATGCGGTCCACCTGGTCACGGAACTGGGCGAAGTAGCCCGAGCGGGGCATGGTCTTGCGCATATCGTCCCGCACCTGCTTGAACAGGGCCATTTCCTGCTGCATGTTCAGCATGTTCACGGCGGCCAGTGCAGCGGGAGAACTGCTGTGCTCCTGGGTGAAGGCCTTGCATCGGTCGTAGAAGCCGGTGTTCAAGGCGTTCAGGGCATTGACCGCTCCGCTGTTGGAAGGGTCGGCACTGATCAGGGTGCGGATCGAATCGCGCTTGGTCTCGTAGGCCCGGATCTCGCCGTAGAAGCCGTGCAGGGCCTCGCTGTGCACGGATCCGCTGATGCTGGTCGGAGTGGCCAATGCCCCGGCCTTCGCTTCAATGCTCAGCTCTTCCGCGCTGTCCAAGGCAACGATCAATTGTTCCTGGTCCACCACGATGCGGTAGAAATCCAGTGGCAGCGCCTTCACACGCAGGGTACCCTTGCCCGATCCATCCAGGGTCACGGAATCCACGTGGTAGGGCTGGTTGTTCTCGAAGCGGTCGAAGTACGCGGTCTTTCCGCCGGCACCTTCAACGCTCAGTTCTATGGCACGGCCACCGCCACCGGCGCAGGCCGCGAAAAGGAGGGAGGCCAAGGGGATAAGGGTCAACGAACGATGCATGGTCTTGTCGGTTGGGTCTAGTTCTCGAGGGTCCGGCGCACCACTTCATTGGCGCGTTTGGGGTCGGCTTTGCCTTTGGTGCCTTTCATCACCTCACCCATGAAGAGGCCCAGCAGGCCCTTGTTGCCACTGCGGTAGGCCTCCACTTTCTCCGGGTAGGTGGCCATCGCCTGGCGGACGATGGCGATGATCTCGTCCTCATTGGTGCTCTGCACCAGGTCGTGCTTCAGGGCGAGCTGTTCGGCCGTGGCGCTGAGGTCCTCCAGCATAAGGGGGAAGAGCTTCTGGCTGGCGATGGTGTGGCTCACTTGGCCGGCATCGATCAGGTGCACCAGTCCGGCCAGGCGTTCGGCACGGATGGGGAACTGCTCCATGGTCAGTCCCCGTTCGTTCATCCAACTGCGCACATCACCCATCACCCAGTTGGCGGCACCCTTGAAGTTGGGCGTCAGCGCGATGACGGCCTCGTAGTAAAGCGCAGTGGCCTTGTCCTCCGTGAGGATCCCGGCGTCATAGTCGCTCAGTCCCAGTTCCTTGGTGTACTTCTCACGCAACTCGCGGGGAAGGGGCGGCATCGCGCGTCGGATGGCCTCCTTGGAAGCTTCGCTCACGGTGATGGGCTGCAGGTCCGGCTCGGGGAAGTAGCGGTAATCATGCGCCAGTTCCTTGCTGCGCATGCCGACCGTGGTGCCCTTGCCGGCGTCGAAGGTGCGCGTCTCCATGTGGATCACCCCACCGGCATCCAGGATCTCGCTCTGGCGCTGCGCCTCGAACTCGATGGCCCGCATCACGTTGCGGAAACTGTTCATGTTCTTCACCTCACAACGCGTCCCGAAGGCCTCCACGCCCTTCGGTCGCAGGCTGATGTTCGCATCGCACCGCAGGCTGCCCTCTTCCATGTTGCCATCGCAGATGTCCAGGTAGCGGACCAGTCGACGGATCTCCACGAGATAGTCGTAGGCCTCCTGTCCGCTGCGGATGTCCGGCTCGCTCACGATCTCCACCAAGGGGACACCGGCTCGGTTCAGGTCCACCAGGGTGTTGAAGGGGTCCACGTCGTGGATGCTCTTGCCGGCATCCTCCTCCATGTGGATGCGGGTGATGCCGATGCGCTTCTCACCGCCTTCCACGGGGATGATCACGTAGCCCTTGGTGCAGATCGGGGTATGGTCCTGCGTGATCTGGTAGCCCTTGGGCAGGTCGGGGTAGAAGTAGTTCTTGCGGGCGTAGTGCATCCACGGGGCGATGCTGCAATGCGTGGCCAGCCCGATCCGGATGGCATGTTCCACCACCTTCCGGTTGGCCACCGGAAGCGTCCCCGGATGCCCCAGCGTGAGCACGCTCACGTTGGTGTTCGGGTGATCGCCGTACGCGTTGGGGTCGGTGCTGTATGCCTTGCTGAGGGTGTTGAGCTGGGCATGCACCTCCAGGCCCACCACCAGGTCCCAACGTTCACTCCAATGGATCATGGCCTGCCGGTGATTACGATGCGTTGCGTGTGAGCCGATCTTCCTGAGGTGACACGCACGATGTACATGCCGTCGCGCAGGTCGTTCACGTCCAGTTGATGGGATGCGTCATGGGTGATGGCATCCATGACCTGTGATCCGGAGGCATCGAAAACGTCGATCTGCGACGGTCCCGACCCGGATAAGTTCGTCACCGTCACCGGGCCCTGTGTAAGCGTGGGCGAGACCCGGAAGGCCGGGGCAGCGGCAGCGCTTTCAGCATTGGTCGCCTGGTCGATGTTCAGCACCCACAGGCCGGTCTGCATGTCGCTCACCAGAACATGCCCGCTCGGCAGGAAGGGATAGGTCCCCCAGGCGCCCCTGTAGCTGTTGGTGTTCGCTTCGGTGCTCGTGTCATAATAGCCGATCAGGATGGGTTGCGAGGGGTCGGCCAGGTTCCAAAGCCAGTATCCATCATAGTAGTAGGCCACGTGCACCAGGTCTCCGGTGAAGAAGGGGTTGTGCAGGATGGAGGTTGGATGCACTGCCGAGGTCACTGTGGAGATCACCTCCAGATCATCCAGCTGGGTGGCGTCCACGAATTTGAGCGGTGATGCATGGGTTTCATCCGCCATGGCGTACAAGGTGCCTTGATCGTTCATCCAACCACTATGGTTATAGCCCTGCCCGGCATAGCTGGTAAGCGAGCCCAGGATCACCGGGTTTTCGGCATCCGTGAAGTCGATCACATGCATGCCATCGCCATCGTTGCACCAGACGATGTTGTCACGCACGAAGCAATCGTGGACATAACCCACCACCTCACCCCACCACGGGATGTCAGCTTCACAATTGCTCAACAGCGAGGGGCTCGAAGGATCGCTGATGTCGTAGACGCTGAACTGGGTGCTGCCGCCGCAGGTGTACAACCGCTCGCCGATGGTATCGACCTGGATGTTGTGGGCTCGGACCAGCAGTGAATCACTGTCGTACACCACATGCAGCGAGTCAGGCAGGTACTGAAGATCCATGACCTGCAGTGAACTCGCTCCCTGGTCGCATGTGGCGAACAGGTGATGCCCAAAGACCTTGTAGTCGCGGTGGGTGACCCCCACACCGCTGAAACGGCCAGGTACCTGGTCGATGAGCATACTGTTAACGGGGTCGGTCACATCGAACACATGTACCCCGAGTGAACTTCCCAGGAAAGCGTATTCGCGTCCATCGGCCGCATACCCCCATACATCGTTGTACTGATTTTGGAAGTCCGTGGTCCCTGCTGGAATGGTGGGGTCATCCCAATGAAAGAGCTTGCTCACGTTCAGGCTGTCCTGTGCAGAGACAGTGACCGATAGGGCCATGGGGATGAACAGGCAGATGCGCATATCAGCAGCTGGCGATGAGTTCCTTCATGATCAGGGTGAGCTTCGGCTCGGCCTTTTCGGCCACCCGCTGCACCATTTCATGGGTGGTCTTTTCGATGCGGCCCTCCACACCCATGTCGGTGATCACGCTCATGGCGAAACAGGGGATCCCCATCTGGCGAGCCGCGATCACCTCCGGCACGGTGCTCATGCCCACCGCGTCGCCGCCGATGATGCGCACGTAGCGGTATTCGGCCGGCGTTTCAAGGGTGGGACCGGTGAGCCCCACGTAGCAGCCCTGCTGCACCAAGATGCCATTGCGTGCGGCGATCTCCTTCGCGGTGGCGATCAAGGCCCGGTCGTAGGGCTCGCTCATGTCCGGGAAACGTGGACCCAGCTCATCGATGTTCTTGCCTATCAGGGGGTTCGGGAAGAGGCAGATGTGGTCGTCCAGGATCATCAGGTCGCCGGTCTCGAAGGCGGGGTTCAGCCCTCCGCAGGCATTGCTCACGAAGAGCCGCTGGATGCCAAGGAACTTCATCACCCTCACCGGCAGCACCACTTCGTCCATTGTCCACCCTTCATAATAGTGGAAGCGCCCCTGCATGGCCACCACCGGCTTCCCGCCCAGCATCCCGAAGAGCAGTTTGCCGGGATGCCCCTGCACAGTGCTTACCGGGAACTCGGGGATCTCGCTGTACGGGATGGCGAATTTGACGTCGATCTCCTTGCCGAGCGCGCTCAGGCCAGTACCCAGGATGATCCCGGTCTCGGGTACAAAACCGCCGGTGGTGGTCTTCAGGTGGTCAGCGATGCGATGGATGCGGTTCAACATGTCGGCGGATGAGGTCGGAGAATCGTTCCGGTTCGTTCAGGATCACGGCCTGCATGCCGACCACCGCCAATGGCAGCCCTTCGAGGGGGCTGCCGGCAATGGAGGAGGAGAGCCGCGCGGCATCCTTCTCCGTGGTGACCAGCATTTTCGGACCGGCCGCGAAATTAGCGTATCGCTCGGCGAGGTGCTGAAGGTCGGCGCGGGTGAATGCGTGGTGGTCCGGGAAGGCCAGGTGTTCGACGGTGATGGCCAGGGTCCTCACATGGGCCAGCAGGGGGGCCGGATCGGCGATGCCCGTGACCAGCAGCGCGCCCATCGGTCCATCTCCCGCATGGATCTCCGTTCCATCGATGGCACTTGGCGGTCCATACCGGATCCCGGAGAAGAACAAGGGCTGTTCTGCCGCCAACTCAAGCTTGGCACGCCAACGCTGTTGTTCCTGGGAGGAAGGCAGTGCCGGGCATTTGGTGACCACCACCACCTTCGCTGCCTTGGCTCGCAGGGGGAGGTCCCGCAAGCGTCCGGCAGGTACCAGGGCATCATCGCACCATGGCCGCTGCCAGGTGGTGAGCAGGATATTCAGCCCGGCATCCAGCGCCCGGTGTTGCAAGGCGTCGTCCAGGACCACGGCACGCACTCCGGGGACCTGCTGCCCGATGTGCGTGATGGCCTTCACACGGTCGGCCCCCACAAAGACCCTTGCCGCGGGGAACTTCCGCTTGACCTGTAGGGGTTCGTCACCACTGTATTGCGCGTTGTCCACCGCATGCACCTCATGGATGTCCGTTCCCTCGCGGCCATACCCCCGGCTCAGCGTGGCAACGGGTCCCATGCCCTCGAGCACCCGAAGCACCAATTCCAGCATGGGTGTCTTCCCCGTGCCGCCCAGCGCCAGATTGCCGATGGCGATGGTGGGCATTTCGGGCCGTGTGCGCTTCAGCAGGCCATGGTCGTACAGGGCATGACGGATGCGTAGCACACCTCCATAAACGGCTGTGAACGGCAAAAGCACCAACCTTCGGAACAGCATCGCGTACTTTGCGGGAACGATCATTCAAGGCGAAAGATGCGCATCAAAGACGTGACAACGGCGCTGGAGGCCTGGGCCCCCCGCTCCCTGCAGGAGGATTACGACAATTCGGGGCTTCAGGTGGGCGATCCGCAAACGCAGCTCACGTCGGCCTTGGTCTGCCTGGATTGCACCGAAGCAGTGGTGGAGGAGGCCGCCGCACATGGCTGCAACCTGATCATCACGCACCACCCGGTGATCTTCAAGGGCCTGAAGAGCCTGGTGGCCAGTGGATATGTGGAGCGTACCGTGATTGCGGCCCTGAGGCACAACATCGCCATCTATGCCATCCATACCAACCTGGACAATGTGCTGGACGGGGTCAACGCGGAGATCGCCGCTGCCTTGGGGCTCAAGCCTTTGCAGGTGCTCGATCCCAAGCCTGGCCAGCTCCGTAAATTGGTGGTGTTCGTACCGATGGCCAATGCAGACGTCCTCAGACAAGCCTTGTTCAGTGCAGGCGCCGGGCATGTCGGCGCCTATGATGAGTGCAGTTTCAATGTGGCCGGCACCGGTACGTTCCGGGCCGGGGAAGGCACCGACCCGCATGTGGGGGAGCGAGGGGTGCAGCACCACGAGCCCGAAGTGCGGGTGGAGGTGATCTACAGCCTGGCCCGGGAGCGGTCCGTTCTGGCGGCCATGCGTTCCGTGCATCCCTACGAGGAGATCGCCTTCGACCTGATCCCCCTCGCGAACACACACCAAGGGATAGGCAGTGGGCTGGTGGGTGAATGGGCGGAGGCCCTGGACGAGGAGGCTTTTCTGGCCCGGCTAAAGGCTGTGTTCGGCCTGAAAGCCATCAGGCACACCAAGCCATTGGGCAGGCCCATCCGCCGGGTGGCCCTGTGCGGTGGTTCCGGGGCCTTCCTGCTGGGCAAGGCCTTGGCCTCAGGGGCGGATGCCTACATCACGGGCGATGTGAAATACCACGAATTCTTCGATGTGGATGGGAGGCTGTTGCTGGCCGATATCGGGCACTACGGCAGCGAGCAATTCACCATGCGGCTGATCCAGCGCCGGTTAGGGGAACTTTTCCCTACCTTTGCCGTCCGTTTGACGGAGATCGTCACGGATCCCATATACCATTTTTGACCCATGGCGAAGACCGACGTGAAGGCTCCTGCAACCAAGACCGCATCGGATAACGGCAAGGCGAAGACCGCCGCTCTGAAGGCCGACATCTCTGTTGCCGAGAAGCTCGTCGAACTGTATCGCCTCCAGCATGTAGACTCGCAGGTGGACCGCATCAAGGTTCAGCGTGGTGAGCTTCCCCTGGAGGTCCAGGACCTGGAAGATGAGGTTGCCGGCTTGGAGACGCGCTTGAACAAGCTGCAGGACGAACTGGCCGAGGTGGAAGGTCAGGTGAACGACCGCCAGAACATGATCAAGGAGGCGAAGGCCCAGATCAAGAAGTACGAAGGCCAGCAGGCCAAAGTTCGCAACAACCGCGAGTACGATTCGCTGACCAAGGAGATCGAGTTCCAGAACCTCGAGATCCAACTGGCTGAGAAGCGTATCAAGGAGGCCAAAGCCCAGATCGACGGCAAGAAGTCCGTGGTGGAGGATAGCCGCCTGAAGCACGATGAGCGCAAGAAGGACCTCGAGCTGAAGAAGAAGGAACTGGACGATATCATCGCCGAGACCGAGAAGGAGGAGAAGGAGCTGCAGAAGAAGAGCGATTCGGCCTCGAAGCACATCGAAGAGCGTCTCTTGAGCGCCTATCACCGCATCCGTTCCAATGCCCGCAACGGCCTGGCCGTGGTGGCGGTGGAGCGGGGAAGCTGCGGTGGTTGCTTCAACAGCATCCCGCCCCAGCGTCAGCTGGACATCAGCAGCCACAAGAAGATCATCGTCTGCGAGCATTGCGGTCGCATACTCGTCGATGATCATGTGGTGGAGCGCGTGATGGGGGAGAAGTGAACCCTGAGTGATAAATGTTGAAAGGCCCCGGCATCGCCGGGGCCTTTTTCGTTGCGATGGCCGGAGGGGCTCAGGGCCTCAGGCTCACCGTGAGTATGAAGCGGGTGCTTCGTCGGTCCTCCACCGTGGCCTCCACCAGGTCGGGGTAGTACGGGTAGGTGCTGCTTTGCTGAAGGGCATGGTTCATGCCAAGGTCCACAGCCAGATGGTCGGTGCGATACCCGATGCCCGCGGCATAGTTCTTCAAGGCATCACCGCGCCGACTGTCAGTGGTCTTGTAGGGGTTGGTGACAATGCCCCACCCCAGACGATAATACCAGTTGCTGAACCGCCACTCCGTTCCGGCGCGGAGCGTGTGCACGGGGGTGAAGGATGCCACGATGGCCGTGTTCTCCGACTGGAAGTCATAGCTATTGACGAACTCGTCGGCTGGTCGGAACCGTGCACCACGGGGGTCGTGGTACTCGTAATCCACACTCACCAGACCGTGGTCGCCGGCAATATAGGCGGCGCTCCCGACCAGGCGCCACGGTGTGTTCACCTGGTAACCGAAGATGGACTCCGGTGAGTCGGCAATATACCGTGATGTACCGAAGGCATCGGGTGTGCGGAACTGGGTAGCCATGGACGTCACAAAGGCATCGGTCAGTTGCATCCATTGCGGGCTGTGATAGGCCAGGCCCATGCGGAAACGATCGGTGATGCGACCGATCACCCCGACCTTCACGTTCACCCCGTTCCCGGTGGTGCTGAGATCCTCCGTCCATGTCGCGTTCTCCAGGTCCAGTGTCCCGTCCTCAGACGTTTCACTGTGCGTGGTGGTACGTGAAAGACGATGTGACGCAAGCCCCAGGGACAGGCCCAGATACACCCGGTCCATGTAGTTGCCGGAGTAGAAGAACGTGGTGTTGGCCGATGCCCCTTTGGACTGCACGGTATGGACCTGGGTGGTCAGCGACCCGAACGGAATGGCGGGGTAGTAGGTGGTGCCCAACGTATCGTTCGGGTCGGCGAGGTTGATCGCATAGGTGTCCCAGGCAAGACCGGCCGTAAAGGGAAGGGCGTCAAAGAGCTCATCGCTCCGGATCCCGTCGGCGTCCAGTGCCATCCCTTCCAGGAAGGTGCTCGGAACGTTCTCCGCATTTGATGCGGTGCGCCAGTTGTTGCTCTGCTGCCGGTCGTACACCACCCCGAAGGTCCCGCTGCGCCAATCCCCCCCCTTCGAGGGATTGTTCAGGATCAACGCCAAGTTGTTTATCACGAAGGTGGTCTTGCTGTCCACTGCCTGTGTCCCATAGGCCGTGGAGGTGACCCCGTTCACCTCCACCATCGGGGTGACCGATAGCTCACTCGTTCGATAGAGGCCGAAGCCGGCAGGGTTGATACCCGCAGCGACCGGGTCGGCACCCAAAGCGCCGAAAGCATTGGCCAATCCGGTGCTTCGACCCGTGCCACCGGGGTTCGATGTGCTTATACGCAAGGCATCCACTTCGTTCTGGGCAAGTAGTGCAGGCACGAAGAGGAGCCCGACAAGCGCGATGGCCACGCGCCGAAAGAGGTTGTTCATGGGTCGCAGATCGTTCACCGGGGCCTGGTACCTCCTCCTGAGCGTGATCCTCCCGAACTTCCTCCACCGGAGCGGCTGCCGCCGGAGTCGCCACCCGAACGCGTTGGAGCGGCCGTACCTCTGTCGGATCCGCTATTGCGTGTCGGATCTTCCCGCTGTTGGACGGCTGGCCGGCCGCCTTCCCTGCTTGGCGAGCTTACGTTCGGCCGGGTTCCGGGGCGGGTGGCTGGCTGTCTGACCTGGTCTTGACCGGGACGCACCTCACGGAGACCGTTCCCCGTGGTCGAGCGGTTGTTGTAGCGCGTGGAGGGTGTCGGATTGAGCGCAGGGCGAAGTCCGGCGGGGTCCCGGGCCACCATGCGTGTCTGCCCGGCAGGCGTGCGACCGGTCATCGAGCCCGAACCGCCACCGGTCAAGCCGGTCCGATGTCGGGAGATCACTTGGTTCCCTCCTCCGTAGATCACTGGGGAGTAGCAACACTGACAGCTCCCCCAAGGGCCGTAGTACGGTCCACCTCCGTAAGGATTGTATCCATAGCCATAGTAGCCGTAGGGAGCATACATGCCATAGGGTGAATAGGGTGAGCCATAGTATGGGCTGCCCCATCCATAGCTCATGCTCATCCAAGGGTCGTTCCAACCATAACCACTGTTCCAACTCGTACCCATTCCCATGCCCCATCCCGGGCCACCCCACCCGGTCTGGTATCCCAAGGTCGTTCCAAACCCGAATCGCCCATAGTTGTAATAGTATGGGTCGTTATAGGCCACGTCATAGAAACCCTGGTCGCTGACCTGCTCGGCAGCATTGGGGTCATAATAGTCATCCGTGAACTGGGAAAGGTCCTCCGGCTTGTCCGGCACGGAACTGTTGACCACGGCTGGGGCCGGAGCGGTAGAAGGGAGGTAGTAGACATCGTCTCGCACGACGGTGCCAGTGGCGTTCTGCATACTGCCGCAACCTGAAATCACCAGTGCCTGGAGCAGTAGCATGGGTATCACTCGTGACCACCTGTTCATCGTTCTTCTGTGTTGAACCCTCCACACCAGCAGGCGTGCGGGGTTGTGTACTTTAGCCGCGCTCGGATAGGAACAAAAATAATACCACTTTCAAGGCCATGGCCGATATGCTCACAAAGCGCAGCGAGGACTACGCAAAATGGTACAATGATCTGGTGCTCAAGGCCGATCTTGCAGAGCACAGTGATGTGCGCGGCTGCATGGTGATCAAGCCGCACGGGTATGCCATCTGGGAGAAGATGCAACAGGCCCTGGACGGCATGTTCAAGGAGACCGGGCACGTGAACGCATATTTCCCCCTGTTCATTCCCAAGAGCTATCTCGCCAAGGAGGCCAGTCACGTGGAAGGCTTTGCCAAGGAATGTGCGGTGGTCACCCACTACCGATTGAAGAGCGATCCGGTCCATGGCATCATCGTGGACCCCGATGCGAAGTTGGAGGAGGAGCTCATTGTACGCCCCACCAGCGAGACCATCATCTGGAACACCTACCGGGGCTGGATCAAGAGCTACCGTGATCTGCCCTTGTTGATCAACCAGTGGGCCAACGTGGTGCGCTGGGAGATGCGGACGCGCCTGTTCCTGCGCACGGCCGAATTCCTTTGGCAGGAAGGGCACACCGCCCATGCCACCAAGGCCGAGGCCATTGAAGAGACAGAGCGCATGCTGGAGGTTTACCGCACCTTCGCCGAGGAGTGGCTGGCCATGCCTGTGATCAAGGGTATCAAGACCGCCAGTGAACGTTTCGCCGGGGCGGAGGAGACCTACTGCATCGAAGCCATGATGCAGGATGGAAAGGCCCTGCAGGCGGGAACCTCCCACTTCCTGGGTCAGAACTTCGCCAAGGCCTTCGACGTGCTGTTCACCACCAAGGAGAACAAACAGGAACATGTATGGGCCACCAGTTGGGGCGTAAGCACCCGATTGATGGGGGCCCTGATCATGACCCACAGCGACGATCACGGCTTGGTCCTTCCTCCCAAGATGGCACCCATCCAGGTGGCCATCGTACCCATCGCGAAGAGCGGAGAGCAGTTGGATGCCATCAGGTCCTATGTGGAGCCGACCTTGAAGGCGCTTCGTGCCAAGGGCATCACCGTCAAGTTCGACGACGATGATACCAAGAAACCGGGTTGGAAGTTCGCCGAGTACGAGTTCAAGGGCTGTCCCGTGCGTATGGCCATCGGACCACGCGATATGGAGAACGGTACTGTGGAGGTGGCCCGAAGGGATACCATGGAGAAGCAAGTGATGCAGATGACGGACATCGCCGACAAGGTGGAGCACCTGCTGCAGGCCATCCAGGATAACCTCTACCAGAAGGCGTTGGCCATGCGCGAGCGTAGCACACGAGCGGTCGACACGTACGACGAGTTCAAGGTGGCGATCGAGGAGGGCGGATTCATCCTCGCCCATTGGGACGGTACGGCGCAGACCGAGGAGCGGGTGAAGGACGAGACCAAGGCGACCATCCGCTGTATCCCCTTGGATGGCGACCCAACGCCGGGCCAATGCATGGTGACCGGCAAGCCCAGTGCACAACGTGTGATCTTTGCCCGGGCCTACTGATGAGCGAGAAGACCGTGCCCCCCGCTCCGCGTGAGCTGATCATCACTGCTCTACGCACCAAGTCGTGCATGAAGCAGGATGTGTATCAAGCCACCCTGCAGCTTTTCGAACAGTTGAAGGAAGTGCTTCAGGAGATATCGATGGACCTGGAGCAGGAAGTGATCAGGCATGATAAGCGCTTGGCGGTCAGCTTTCTGGACAAGGGTGCGATGGCCTGTGAGGCGCGCGTTGCTGGAGATGTCATCATCTTCCATATGCACACCAACGTGTTCAAGCTGGACCAGAGCCACAGCTTCTGGAAGACCAATTACCTGACCGAGGACGAGATGCGCGGCTACTTCGGGGTGGTCAACGTCTACAATTTTCTGAGCGACTCGTTCAAGTACAATCGTGAACGGGACCTGGGCTACCTGGTGGCCCGGATCTTCCTGAATAAGGAGGGGCATTTCTTCGTGCAGGGCAAGCGGCAGTTGGGCTTCCTGTACAATGACCTCGCGGGTAGCAAGATGGATCGTGACCGTCTCCGGGAGGTCCTCCACAGCATCATCCTCTATGTGCTCGACTTCGATCTTCTGGCACCGCCCTACGACCAGGTGAACCAAGTGACGGTCAGTGAGATGAATGAGCTCAGCGCTAGTCCACTCAGCACCGGCAAGCGGCTCGGTTTCCGCTTTCAGGCCGATGTCGAGGACGTTTTGTGATGGTGCTTGCAAGGTTCCATGGCGAGTGTTTACATTTGCCGTCCCTTACCGGGGACCCTTGTTCGCAGGGGTGTCATGATGGCCCGTTCGTCTAGGGGTTAGGACGCGTCCCTTTCACGGATGAAACAGGGGTTCGATTCCCCTACGGGCTACGGAAGAGAGGCCCCTCCGCTTTGCGGGGGGGCTTTTTCTTGCGGCGTAACCCGGGCTGAGGGTCGAACGTATATTTGACCTGGACCGGTTGTGTCTTGAACGTTCGCCGAGCGGTCGGTGTACTGCAGTGTACCCCAACAGGTCTGACCTTAATATGAGGAATGCGATCTCCCGTTCTGGCTGGATACTGATCCCGGCTTTGTTGTTATTGACCGGTTGCATGGGCAAGCGCAACATCAATTACCTGGAGGACGCTTCCCTGAGCAAGGGCTCAAGCAAGCTGTTCGAGAACCGCAAGTTCGAGTACCGCATCCAAGTGAACGATGTGCTGTCCATCCGCGTGATGGGTCTCGACGAACAGACCCACCGGTTCTTCAATGTGGAGGGACAGAACGCTTTCCAGGGACTGAATGACGCCGCGCTTTACGTGAACGGTTTCTCCATCGACAAGAACGGGCACGTCCAACTGCCCACGGTGGGCAAGATCAAGGTGCAGGGGCTCACGGTGGGCGAGGCCCAGGAACTGGTGCAGCGCAAGATCAACGAGTATTTCACCAATGCCACGGTCATCCTCAAACTCGTCAGTTTCAGGGTGAGCGTACTGGGCGATGTGCAGCGCCCCGGTTCCTACTTTGTGTACAACAACCAGATCACGGTACTGGAAGCGTTGGCCATGGCCGGTGGTCCGAACGAGTTCGCGGATAAGACCCACGTTCAGTTGATGCGGCAGAGCGATCGGGGGGTGCAGGCCTTGTATCTGGATATGTCGGGCACCGATGTGCTCAGTTCCGAGTACTACTACCTGCTGCCCAATGATGTGATCTATGTACCCACGTTGCGTGCCCGTGCGGGACGTTTGAACCTGGAACTGCTCACCATCCTCCTGGCCACCGTGAGCACGGCGGCTGTCGTGATCTCCGTTATCCAGAACTCACAGAACTGATGAGCGCAGCGCCGATCAACGACACCATCGACCTGCGGGTCATCTTTCGCAAGCTCGTCGCCAAGTGGTGGTTGTTCCTGCTCACCACCACCCTTGCGCTGGTGGTCGCAGTGGCCTATTTGAAGACCACACCCAAGCAGTATGGAGTGCAGGCCGTGATGCTGATGAGCGAGAAGAGCCGCAGTTCCTTCGGAGGGGGGCAGGATGAGTTCCTCAAGGGCGTCTCTTATCTCCAGAGCAACACGGACATCGAGGACCAGATCTCGGTGCTGACCTCGCGGAACAACATCACCAAGACACTGAAGCGCGTGGATCTCGGTATCAGCTACTACGAGACCTACAACTTCCTTACGGTGGAACGGTTCGAGTATCCACCCTTCTTCGTCAAGCTGGACACGGTTGCCTTGCAGGTCACCGGGGTGCCGATCCATGTATCCGTGGACAGGACCGCCGGCACGTATCGGGTGAAGGCCAAGGGAAGCAACGTGCAACTGTACAATGTGCAGAAGCAGGAGGTGATGGATCAGTTCATCGAGGATTATTCGGTGGACCAGACGGTGGCCATTGGAGAGCCCTTTGTTGCGAAGAATCTGGGCTTCACGATCGAGTTCCCCGCGGACCGGAAATACGGTGCGGGCAGGGAGCACTTCTTCTACATCAATAGCTTGGAGGGCCTGGTGACGGAATACCGGGGCAAGGTGCTGGCCGAGCCGCTCAGCGACAAGAGCAACATCGTGGTGCTTCGCAGCAAGGGCGAGGTGGTGCTGAAGGAAAGCACCTTCCTGAATAAGTTGATGGAGACCTACATCGAAGGTGAACTGTACAAGCAACAGAAGAAGGGGCTGAAGACGATCAACTTCATCGATGAGCAGATCGGCACCGTATCCGATTCACTGAAGCTGGTGGAGACCTCCATGGAGGGTTTCCGTGGCACCAGCGGCGGGATGATGAGCGCAACGGGAACCTCGGACCAACTGTTCCAAGAGCGAAGCCGCTTGGAGGACGAGCGATCCACGCTGGTGCGACGCCGCAGCTATTGCCAGTCCGTACTGGAGAAGATCCGTTCCTCCTCAGACCTTCGGAACGTTCCTGCTCCTTCATCCTCCGGGATCGACGACCCCATCCTGAACAACTTGGTGATCGAGATCACGAAGCTGTCCGCTGATCTCGCTGCCCTGAACCTGACCACGGTGAAGAGCAACCCGACGGTGATCGCCATGGAGCGGAAGATGAAGAGCCTCTCCGGTTCACTGGCCCAGACGGCTGAAAGCCTTGTTCAGCAAGCCGATATCAGTTTGGTCGAGGTGAACCGTCGCTTGGGGCGCATCGGCTATGAGTTCAACCAGTTGCCCGAGAATGAGCGCAAACTGGGGAACATCGAACGGAAGTTCAAACTGAGCGAGAGCCTTTACAATTACCTGATGGAGAAGCGTGCCGAAGCCGGCATCGCCATCGCCTCCGACCAGGTGGACAAGGTGGTGATCGATGAGGCGCGACTTGCAGGCTTGGGGCCTGTGGCTCCGGACAAGAAGGTGGTCCTCGGCGGCGCACTCCTCCTGGGCCTGTTGCTCCCCATGGCGTTCATCCTGATCCGTGACTTCTTCAATGACCGGATCGTGGATGCCGATGAGCTTAAGCGACTGAGCCCTTTGCCGATCCTGGCGTTGATCCCCACGAGCAAGCGGAAGCGCATCCTGCCCGATGAGCCGAAGTCCATGTTGGCCGAGTCCTTCCGAACGGCAAGGATCAACCTGCAGTACCTGAACGTGAGCACCCAGCGACAGATCATCGGGTTCACCTCGTCATCCAGTGGCGAAGGGAAGACCTTCTGTGCATTGAACCTGGCGACCGTCATGGCCATCAGTGGAAAACGTACCCTGTTGATCGATGCGGACATGCGCCGACCGCGCGTGGCCTCGGTGCTGGAAATGCCGGAAGGACCTGGTCTTTCCACTTATCTCATCGGTGAAGAATCCCTGGATACGATCATCAAGAAGACCGATGTCGCCGGGCTGGATGTGATCATGGCAGGGCCGATCCCTCCCAATCCATTGGAACTGGTGGAGCACGTGCGCATCACCGAACTGTTCGCACAGTTGAGGGGCAGGTACGATCAGATCATCGTGGATGCATCGCCCATGGGCCTGGTCAGTGAGTACGTGATCATCATGCGACACGTCGACGTGACCCTCTATGTGGTCCGTCAAGGCTTTACCCGGCGCAGTGCGCTGCGCCTGATCAGCGAGATGTACCAGGATAAGAAGATCGCCAACGTCGACCTCCTCCTCAATGACGTGAAGCCGGGCCAGGGTTACGGGGAAGGCTATGGCTACTACACCAAGTAGTCCACCGATCCATCCATGATCCGATCGGAGGGCTTTCGCAGGTATTTCGCCAATACCTCGTGGCTCCTGGTCGAGCGGGTCGTACGTCTGGTGGTCGTTCTGGGTACGGGCATCCTGGTGGCGCGCTACCTCGGGCCTTCCCTGTTCGGTCAGCTCAACTACGCCACAGGCTTTGTGGGCATCTTTTTCGCCCTCACCACCATGGGCCTCGATGAGATCGTGGTGCGCGACCTGGTGAAACATCCGGAGCGAAGGGATGCCCTGCTGGGAACCGCGGCCGTCATCAAGTTCCTGGGGTCCTTGCTGCTCGTGATACTTGTGCTCTTGTCCAGTCTTTTCAAGGACATGGACGGCCTCACCGCCTCCCTCGTGGTGGTCATCGCGGCGGCGGAGCTCCTCCGACCCTTCGGTGTGGTGGATTGGTATTTCATGGCCGAGGTCCGCTCCAAGCAAACGGTGGTGGTGCAGATGGTGCAGGTCGTCGTCAGTGCCTTGTTCAAGATCGGTCTGGTCTATTTCGGGGCACCACTGCTCTGGTTCGCCTGGGTCTACGTGCTGGAGACCTTGACGCTTTCCGTCGGTTATGTGATCGCCTACGAGCGGGGCGGCCACAGCTGGCGCTCCTGGAAGTATGATCGCAAGGAGGCTGGTTACCTGATGCGGCAATCCTGGCCCTTGATCATCTTCGGCATGGCCCTATATGTGCAGGCCAAGATCGATCAGGTCATGATCGGCGACATGCTACGGACGCGACTGGGTGCCGAGGCGGCCAATGCCGAAGTGGGTCAGTACTCCAATGCCTTGAAAATGATCGAGGCACTGGGGTTCCTGCCGGTCATCGTGCAGAAGTCCCTGGCCCCCGCCATCACCCGGGCGAAGGCCCTCGGCAACGGACAGTATGAGGACCGTCTGTTGAACCAGTACCGCCTGATGTTCCTGATGTTCCTGGTCACGGCCATCCCCCTGTACTTCCTGGCTGAACCCTTGATGGTGCTCCTCTTCGGTGAGGCCTTCCGTCCGTCCGGTGTCCTGCTTTCCCTGTTCGCCATCCGCTTGTTCTTCACCAACATGGGTGTGGGCAAGTCCAGCTTCATCACCAATGAGAGCCTGTTCAAGTACTCGCTCCTCACCGGGGTCGTGGGTGCGGCGGTCAACATCGGGATGAACTATTTGCTGATCCCTCCGTTCAAGTCGGTCGGCGCGATATGGGCCACCATCGGCTCGTTCACGATCAGCATCTTCCTGATGGACCTGCTGTTCAAGAGCACCCGCGCGAATCTGAAATGGATGTGCACAGGGATCATCTCGTTCTGGAAGTTCCATCGGGCCGTTTGACCATGGTGAAGGACCCCCATCTTGTTCCCCTTCTGCCGGAGCCCTTCGCCGACTTCGGCTGCCCTTCGTGTGGTGGACGGGAGTTGGATCACCAAGGCTCCATCTGGCCGGGAGTTCATGTGTTGGGACGCCACCGTTGCCAGGGATGTGGGTATGCCTTTCTGCGTGATCTGCCCGTGGGCTTTTCCGTGGACCACCCCATGGCCATCGGCACGGCCGATGGCAGGTTGCACAACCCGACGAACGGAGAAGCATGGATCCACAAGCCGCTCATGGACGGCTATCGGGCGCCTTCGGACCAGGAGGTGAAGGTGGAGCGGATCGTCCATCGCGCCTGTGAGCGGGTGGTCATACTCAATACGCTGGATTTCCTCTACGGTCATGTATTGTTGAAGCTGTACAACGCCCAGCATTACATCGACAAGCATCCGGATCTGGGGTTGGTGATCGTGCTGCCCCGCATGTTCCAATGGCTGGTCCCCAAAGGGGTGGCTGAAGTATGGTTGGTGGATCAGCGATTGGGTGAGGCCCATGGCTGGTATACGGCCATCGACCGCTTCGTGCAGCAGCAACTGCCCAACTACGAGGAGGTGTACGTGGGGCGTGGGTACGCGCACCCCGAGTTCGCGGACATCGATATCGAGCGCTTCACGGGAGTGCGGCCTTTTCCGATGGAGGAGTTCCTGCAGCGCCCGCCGCACGTCACTTTCGTAGCCCGCCAGGATCGGTTGTGGTTCGCCACCCCGGCCGCTAAATTCCTCTACCGGGTCCTCAATAAGTTCGGACTTAAGAAGAGCCTGGGGCGCTGGTATGTCCATGCCCAGGATCGGCTCATCCGCGGTAGTATGGACCGCATCTCCGCCCGGCTGCCCGGTGTCCGCTTCACCGTGGTAGGTCTTGGTGACAAAGGTGGATTCGGTCCCGATGTGGATGACCTGAGGACACAGCGCATGGACAAGGCCACCGAACTGGCGTGGTGCGCGGCGTATGCACGGAGCCAGGTCGTGATCGGTGTGCACGGCAGCAACATGTTGCTGCCCACGGCCCATGCGGCCGGATGTGTCGAGGTGCTGCCGTATGATCGTTATGGTAACATCGTCCAGGACGTTTCCGTTAGATACAGCGACCGCATGCAACTGTTCCTCTACCGCTTCGTGGATGAGTTCGTTTCTCCATCGACCATCGCGCGACACACCATTTCCATGTTCAAGGATTTTGCGGTCTATCATCGGGATAACCGCGAGAACATCTTCTGATCGTCATGAGCTCCTTTACGCCGACCGCTCCGCTCCGTACGCCGGTCCTGTTCATTGCATTCAATCGCTACGACAGCGCCCGCCAGGTCATGGAGGCCATCCGCGAGGCACGCCCACCGCGGCTCTATTTCGCCTGCGACGGACCGCGGAACGAAGGCGAGCGCCAGCGCTGCGAGCGGGTGCGTTCCCTGGTGGAACTGGTGGATTGGGAGTGTGAACTGCACACCAAGTTCAGTGATGTGAACCTGGGGGTGATGATGGGCGAAAGCACCGCCATGGACTGGTTCTGGGAGAAGGAGGAGGAGGGCATCGTGCTGGAGGATGATACCTATCCATCACAGAGCTTCTTCTGGTACTGTGAGGCCTTGCTGGAACGCTACCGCGACGACGATCGTGTTTGGTGCATCATGGGCAACAACCTGATGACCGAATGGTCGGTGAAGGGGCCGGACTCCTACTATTTCTCGGCACACGGTTACGGCGCCTATTGGGGCTGGGCCGGCTGGCGCAGGGTGTGGAAGAAGTACGACGTGCAGATGAAGGCCTGGCCTGCGGCCTGTGACTCCGGCCTGCTCACAGGCCAGTTCCTGTCGAAGGCGGAGATGAAGGAGGCATACAAGTTGTTCCAGGCCCAGTACGAGGGCACCATCCGCTCTTGGGACTATCAGATGGACCTCGCGCGGATCCTGAACCACGGCGTGACGTGCATTCCGAACACGAACATGATCCGGAACATCGGCTTCGGCGCCGAGGGAACGCACACCGTGAGCGAGAAGGACCGCCGGAACAAGGACGATCTGTACGAGACCGCCTTCCCTCTGGTGCACCCCTGGCACATGTTGGTGGATGCGGAACGGGACATGGCCTACTTCGAGCGTTACATCGAACCCACCTCGTTCCGGAAGTTCAAGAACGTCATCAAGAACCTGCTGCCCTCCTCCGTGGATGAGGCGGTGACCCCGTTCTTCTCGAAGATCCAGAAACAGTTGGGCATCAACTAGCGGTTAACTTGGCCCTCGGCTTTCCTAGGCGCCCGGTCCGGTGATCTCCAAGATCAAGCTCGTCAACACCCTGTTCCTGCTCGGCTTCCCGTTCTACGGGCTGGGCACCTATGTGACGTTCAAGACCAATTTCAGTGCGGGCGTCATCCTGTCCGTGTTGCCCTTCATCCTGATCCTGCTGATCTACGGGATCGACCTGCTTTACCGGGGTCGCGTGACCCCGATGGTGAACAGGGTCTATGCCGTGGGCATGCTCTTCATCACCTCGCTGGTCGCCAGCATGTGGGTGGCCTACGGCAAGAACTTCCCCGGCCTCAATCCGGTGAACACCACGTCCATGAGCGTCATGTTCCTGGTGCCCTTCAATGCAGCGGTGGTGGTGCAGGTTTACAATCGGGCCAATGACCGCTTCGATTTTGCCTGGTTGCTGTTCAGGGGGCTCGCCTTCTTCATCCTCTTGAACCTGGTGGGTTACGCTGCAGGCCTGCGCAACCTGGTCCATGGCTTTGAGGGACGCATCAACCTGCCGTTCATGCGCGGCATCTACGACGCGTCGCACGTCATGTCGGTGGTCAACCTGATGCTCATCTTCTACCTCCGCGACTTCACACGCAAGCCGCTGCAGTTCCTGCTCGTGGGAGCACTGTTCCTGTTGAACATGGCGGTGATGATGAACATCAACAGCCGGCTGTCCTTCATGATCTTCGTGGTGCTGCTGGCCCTGTTCGTCTTCAAGTTCATGAAGGTGATCCGGGGCCTCTACACCATCTCCCTCTTCACCATGCCCCTGATGATGAGCTTCGCGCTGCTCATCTACCAGATCCTCTCACTTCCCTTCTTCGTGGCCATTCTGCAGCGGGTGGATAAAGAGGATGTCACCACCTTCAACGGTCGCACCTACATCTGGAACTCGATGGCCGATTGGGCGATGCACGACCGGACGGGTTGGCTCTTCGGGCTGGGTTACAGGGGCCAGTACGAGCTGCGTATGCTCGACTTCCTGGCCGTGTTATGGGGGGAGGAGCACTCCTTCAATTTTCACCTGCACAGTTCCTTCCTGGAGATCACCATGGACCAGGGAGTGATCGGACTAGTGCTGTTCTACCTGTGTGTGTGGTACGGCTTCAGTTACTACCGCAAGCACTACCTGGCCACCACCCTCGAGGCGCCGTTGTTCGCGGGTATCGTCTACCTGATGTTCATCTGGCAGATCGACATCTTCTGCTATGGTATCGACCTCGGTAATCCCATCTTCTTCACCATGCTCTCGATGGCGGCCATCGACCCCAAGTACATCACCCGCCGGAAGCGCGCGTTGAGCGGTGAATTCCTCTCCTGAAGACCGGACGGCGCACAGTTGTCGGCCGTGAACGCGGAGATGATGTGCTTTATGGTGGGCTCAACCAAAGGGCTGAGGCGGACGTGACGGTCTATTGGGTCACGATCAGACGGGTGTTGTGCACTGCATCGCCATTCCGCTCCAGGGCCAGGTTGTACATGCCGCTGGCGAGGGATGCGGGAAGTTGCAGGATATCCATACCGGCGGGGATACGTTCCTCCAATACCTGGCGGCCGTTCAGGTCAAACATCCGGACCATGGCCGATGCACCGTTCAGTTGGCCGAGGTTCAGGTGCGCTCCGGCCTGGGCAGGGTTGGGGAACACGCTCCACGATGAGGTCGCAACATCGTTGATGCCGGTGGTCATGGAGCATGTCGCATCATCCTCCTTGGTGAGCACCACCGAGCCGTACGCAGCAAGGTCAATGCTTCCGCTATGGATCGTACCATGCACATCGCGCCAGCAACCGGTCAGCGACAGGGTCTGCGATGAGGCCTCCTCATTGATGAGCAGGATGTGGCGGTCGTGCGGGTCCAGCGCAAGGACGGTCACCCGCTTCAGCTCCACATTGTCCAGCCAGTAGGTGCTTTCGGTGTAGTGGTTGGTGAACCGGCAGACGGCCTGGTCGGTGAGGTCGCTCTGGAAGATCATGGAAACCTCGCGCCGCTCGCTGCTGAAGGGCACGTTCCTCTTGTACACGACGTTGGGCCCGGACATCTGGGTCTGGCCTTTCAGTTCCACCTTCAAGGTGCCCGGCATGGTGGATTGTGTGCTGAAGCTCAGTTGGTAGTGGGATCCGCTTTGGATGCCGGTCATGGCATCGTGCCGCAGGATGAATTCCGGGTACGATGCGTTGTTGTTGAACAGGACCTTCAGGGCACCGTTGTCGAGAAGGGTGGCGTCGCGTGTCAATTGACCCTGGGTGGGCCAGCCACCCCAGCCGGCCACGTTCGAACTGAACGTTCCGTTGTCGATGAGGTTTGCGCTCAGTTCGTCCAGCACTTCGAAGGCCTCCAGGCGCAGTGGGCTCCGGGTGGAGTTGGGGTCCTCCGTCCGTTCAGTGCGCCACTGCTCCAGTGTGTAGCGCTTTTGCGTCCCCGAGTTCGTGTTGTGCACGAAGATGCTCAGCTCGTTGTAGGGGTTGAAGTAGCGGTTGTTGTTGAACACCCCGAAGTCGACGACGTTCGGTGAATGCACGTTGTACTGCTTCATGCACAACTGGTCGCGCGTCATGCAGTACAGGGTGTTCCCGGTGTAGGTCCCGTTGAAGGACGGCACATGGTAGGGTGGTGTGGCGCCCGGTCCGTTGTAGTTCGAATAGTCCGAAACGCTCAGCTGGATCTGGTTGTTGAAGAGCACATTGTCCGTGATCTGGTTCCCGGTGGAGACCATCGTGTGGTCCACATGGATGCCGCTTCCCATGCAGTGGGCCACAGTGTTGCGCCGCACGATGGTGTTGCGGATGGTGGTGTTCCCGAAATAGATGCCATGCGAGATCAGTTCGTAGTTCTCGAAGTCCGGTGCGGAGCTCTCCAGATCGCCGATGATGTCCACGACGATGTTGTCCTGGATGATCATGCCATCTGCATTGTCAAAGGCTATGCCCCCACCATCGTTCAGCAGGGCCGTGGCGTTGCGCACCACGTTCCGTTCCACCAGGCAGTTCTGGTCCATACCGATGCCGATGTACCCGATGTCCTCCAGTCGATTGGAGCGGATCACATTGCCGGTACCGTTCAGGCGCAGCCCGAAATAACCCCAGTTGCTCTCGCCCAGGCCTGCTTTCATGGCGATGCGCTCCATGGTGTTGTCCTCGAACGTGCTATTGTTGTCGATCAGGTGCGCGCCGGTGGCGAAGGTGTCCTCGAAGCGGTTGTTCGTGTAGAGATTGTTGTTTCCGTAGCTGCTGATGCCCTGATACAGCTCCCGGAAGGTGCATCCGGTGATGTCCACGTATGCTGCACCATCGTTCCGCACGCCACACACCCGCTGGTGCTGGAAGACCAGGTCGCTGATCTGCACGTGCTGCCGCTGCCAGAAGACGGTGACACCCTTTTCGCGCACAGCGGCCTCCACGTTCAGCGTGTTCGGGTCGGCATTGTTCGGTGCCCAGAGGTACAGGTGGCCATTGGCCGCATCGTGGAACCACTCACCGGGGCTGTCCAGCTCGCTGAGCTTGTTGCAGAGGAAGTATCCCCATTCGTAGTTGGACAGGTTGAAGTAGATGTTGGGGAAGGTGATGCTGCCGTTGGCATGGTTGGAGACCGTGACGGCGTCGTAGCTCCAGTTCGAACTGCGGATCACTGCGGTGGCTCCGTTCCAATACCCGTTCGCCTGGGTCAGCTCACTGTCCTGTATCTGGGTGCCACTGCCTTGGTCGTTGCGCAACCAACCGGTGTTGGGGAACCGGGCCAGGGTCATCAGCTCACCGTTCACGAATACGTACTTCACGGTGCCCGCCACGTTGGAGCGCCAGATGTTTCCGCTCTGCTGGGTCCAGCCGCTCACGGCATCACTGCCACTGATCACCGGCAGTGGTCCCGATCCATAGGCGCCCACTTGGATCTTCTGGCTGCTGGTGCCCGAGCTCGGAATGATGAACTCGCCCCGGTAGGTGCCGCCGCGCTCAAAGCGGATGGCGTCACCGGCCTGCAGCGAATAGATGCTCTGCATCAGGCGACCGATGGTCTGCCAGGCCTGGGCCTGTGAGGTCCCACTATTGGCATCGCTGCCCGTGGGAGAGATGTAATAGGTGGTGGCAAGGGCCGAAATGGTGGACCAGGTGAAAAGCACTGCGAATCCCACGTGTAGTTTCCTGCTCATTTTCAATGGCATTGGATGCGGTTCAACTCGCTCTTGGCTGCCACGGTTCCATTTTTACGACGAATGCACCGATCTTGTCGACGGAACTTCGGCCGCACAGCGCAGACGATGCACGCTCCACTGTTGATGCGTGTGCTGGGCATCGCACATCCCGCCTGATCGCCGGGATACTTTTGCCGTGTGCAGATCACTTCTCCTCATCGCATTCTGGTGGTCGGTCAAACGCCGCCGCCCCATGGAGGCCAGGCCGTGATGATCGCCGTGCTTCTGGAGTTGAGGTCTGAGCGTGTGCGCCTGTTCCATGTGCGCATGGCCTTTTCGGAGGATATGGAGAGCGTGGGCAAATTCGCGTTGCGCAAGGTCTGGGTGCTCTTCACCACCATCCTGCGCATCTGGTGGGCCCGGTTCCGGCACAACACACCGGTGCTCTACTATCCTCCCAGCGGGCCCAACAAGGTCCCTGTGCTGCGCGATATCGTCCTGCTCTGCTCCACCCGTTGGTTGTTCAGGAAGACGGTCTTTCACTTCCATGCCGGTGGTGTTTCATCCTACGCTGCACAGTTGCCTGCACCGTTGCGACCGCTGTTCCGCTATGCCTATGGGCGTCCGGCACTGGCGATACGCACAGCGCCACAGAACCCTGAGGACGGACGGGTGCTGGGTGCCCGGCGCGATGTGGTGGTTCCCAACGGAATTCCTGATATGCGGGGCCGGGTGGAGGAACGGATCGCACGGCCCGGGGAGCCCCTGGTCATCCTCTTCACCGGTGTGCTCATTCCTTCCAAAGGTGTCCGTGACCTGTTGGATGCTTTCGCGTTGTTATGCGGTCAGGGCGTCGATGCCCGGCTGGAGCTGATGGGTAAATGGGGCGATGCGTCCTTCGAGACGGAATGCAGGGAACGTGTGGTCCGGCAGGGGCTTGCCGATCGGGTCTCCTTCCTGGGTGTCAAGCAGGACCTGGAGAAATTCAGGCATTTCGCAGCCTGCGACATCTTTTGCTTCCCGTCCTACTTCGAGGCGGAGAGCTTCGGGCTCGTGTTGGTCGAGGCCATGCAGTTCGCCAAACCCGTGGTCAGCACCCTGTGGAGGGGCATTCCTTCGGTGGTGGCCGATGGCGTCAATGGATTCCTGGTCCCGATCCGAGACCCCCAAGCTGTGGCCGGCAAGCTCCGGGCCTTGGCCATGGACGCCTCCTTGCGCCGGCGGATGGGGGAGGAGGGGAGGCGCATCTTTGTGCGGGATTTTACGTTGGAAGCGTTCCATCGATCCATGGAGCGCGAGCTCGTGGGCATATCTGAAGAGCGTTGAGCATGATGCGTGTACTGGTCACTGGTGGTTCCGGGTTCATCGGGACCAACTTCATGGAGCACATGGCTGCCAAAGGCGTGGAGCTGATCAATCTGGATTGGAACCCTCCGCTGGATCCGGGGCAGCGCAAGTGGTGGAAAGAGGTGGACATCATGGACGGACCGGCAATGCAAAAGGTCTTCGATGAATTCAAGCCCACGCACGTGGTGCACCTCGCTGCACGGACGGATACCGACGAACCGGTGGATGTGGACGCCTACCGACAGAACCACGAGGGTACCCGCATCCTGTTGGAAGTGGTGAAGAACAGTCCCGGAGTGGAGCGCATCGTGGTCACCAGCACCCAGTTCGTTTGTGAAGCGGGATACCAGCCCAGACACGATTTGGACTTCAAGCCGTTCACGGTCTACGGCGAATCCAAGCGCCGCACGGAGATGGTCACGCGTGAGGCCGGACTGCCGTGCAGCTGGACGATCATCCGGCCCACCACCATCTGGGGCCCCTGGTCACTGCGCTACCGCGACGTGCTGTTCAAGGTGATGCGCAAGGGCCTGTATGTTCATCCTGGAAAGGGGCGTGTGGTCCGCTCCTACGGCTATGTGGGCAATGTGGTCTGGCAGATCGAACGCATGTTGGAGGTTCCCCGCAGCGTGGTGGACGGCAAGGTCTTTTATGTCGGCGACCGTCCGTTCGACCTGAAGGTGTGGGTGGAGGCGGTCTCCAAGGAGCTCACCGGTCGGGCCGTGCGCTACATCCCCACGACGCTCATCCGTGCGGTGGCCCGGGGCGGCGATGTGCTCAAGGCCCTCGGCATCCCGTTCCCCATCACCAGCGGCCGTTTCCGCAGCATGACCAGCGATTACATCACGCCGATGGAAGGCACCATCGCCGCATTGGGCGAAGCGCCCTGGTCCATCGAGGCCGGTGTGAAGGCGATGGTCAAGTGGTACGACAGTGGCAGCGAGCGGATCGTGGCACCGACGCGCATTGATGTCCGTCTCCCCAAGAAGGCCGGCCCATGAGCAGCTCGGTCAGCCAGTTGCCCAAGCGAAGAGTGCTCACCGTGGACATCAGCGTGGGTTCCTTCACGGAACATGTGGAAGCGATCGCACAGGCAGCACAGGCCCACCGTTCCAGCTACGTCTGTTGCGTGAACGCCCACATGACCGTGGAATGCCGGGATCCTGGCTTCGCAGCGGTGGTGAACGCGGCCGACCTGGCCACTGCGGATGGCATGCCCGTGCTGAAGGTCCTCCAGTGGTTCCACAAGGTGAAGCAGCAGCGTGTGGCCGGTAACGACCTCCTGCCTGCCCTGCTCGAACGCGCGGCATCCCAAGGCCTGAGCGTGTTCCTCTACGGCGGTTCGGAGGATACCCTGCAGAAGATCAGGGACCGGGCTGCACGCGAGTGGCCGACCCTCCACTTCGCAGGCTCCCATGCACCTCCCTTCGGCCCACTGTCCGGTTTGGACATGAATGCAGAGGCCGCACGGATCAATGCCGCAGGCGCACAGATCGTCATGGTCTCCCTGGGCTGCCCCAAGCAGGAGCGCTGGATGGCGGCCATGAAGGGACGTGTGAACGGGGTGATGCTCGGTTTGGGGGGTGCGTTCCTGCTCTATGCCGGGGTGGACACCCGGGCGCCCCGATGGATGCGCGACCTTTCCTTGGAATGGCTTTACCGTTTCGTGCTCGAGCCTCGTCGCCTTTGGAGACGTTACCTGGTAACGAACACGCAGTTCCTCGTTCTCCTGGCGGCCGAGGTTTTCCGCCGGCTGTTCGACAAGCGTCAAGCCGATGTGAAGTGAGCATTTCGTCGGATCGTCGTCGATCATCAGCAGGTGACCGGTGGTTGGAATGCCTAACGGTCTGAAAATGAACAGATAAGGGCGATGTATCCTCCTCGCCATGACCTCATCGATGGTCGGTTCAAGGAGGAAAAATGTCGATGGAACATTAATATTTATCGACGAGCTTGACATTTCAGGGTGGTCGAGGGTACATTTGAGCCTCCTCGAAAAAGAGGTCATTGGAAACCAACCGTACCCTTCACCATGGAGAGGACCATCATCGCAGAACCCGGAGTGGGGATGCCGAGCAAGGCGGCGGTCGGTGCGGAACTCAACGCGGAACTTTCTACCTTGCTTCGCTCGGGACGAATGTCCTTCCAGAACGTGCAGACCGGATTGAACAAAGTATTGACATTAGAGCCGTTGACCTCGGTCAAGGACCTCATCATCGTGGGTGATGGTCCTGCCGCGGAGGAGATCTTCCAGTATTGTGAGGACCAGACCGTGCGTGGCTACCGTTTCTGCGGTGTGTTCAACGACACCCCCATCGATGGTCCGCTGAACGCACGCCGAATCGGGGATGTGGAGGCAGCCAAGGCCTATGCCATCCAGAACCACATCGACATTGTGTACTGCGCCCTTCCCGGTACGCGAAGGAGCGACATCACCGAGCTGATGGAGTTCTGTGAGCGCAACACGGTTCGCTTCCGGGTCATTCCCAGTGCCGACAGCTTCATTCCGGTGGTCAAGACCTCCGGCCTCGAGTTCCACGGGGCGGTCCCGGTCAGCATGATCCGTCAGGAGCCCTTGGACAGCACCTCCAGCCGTCGCATCAAGCGCGCTTTTGACGTGACCTTCTCCCTGGGTGTCATCCTGTTCATCTTCACCTGGCTGTTCCCCATCCTGGCTTTGCTGGTCAAACTTTCCGGCCGCGGCCCGGTGTTCTTCAAGCAGGTCCGTTTGGGCAAGGACAACGAGCAGTTCGTCTGCTGGAAGTTCCGCAGCATGCGCATGAACAAGGAGGCCGATTCCAAGCAGGCCACCAAGAACGACCCGCGCGTCACTGCCGTGGGACGCTTCCTGCGCAAGAGCAACCTGGACGAGATGCCGCAGTTCTTCAATGTGCTGTTCGGGCACATGAGCATCGTGGGTCCCCGTCCGCACCCACTTCGCCTCAACGAGCAGTACCGGGATATCATCGACAAGTACATGGTCCGCCACTTCGTCCGGCCCGGTATCACCGGCTGGGCCCAAGTGAACGGCCTGCGGGGCGAGACCCAGACCCCTGAACTGATGGAGCGCCGCGTGGAACTGGACGTGTGGTACTTGGAGAACTGGTCGTTCTGGCTTGACCTCAAGATCGTGGTGAAGACCGTGACCAACATGTTCGGAAAGGACGAGAAGGCCTATTAAGGTCCGGATGCCCATCGCCGCGCGCTCTCAAAGCCATTTCTTTTCACGGGAGCGTGGTTCACAATAAAGAGTTCTATATTTGCCGTCCCTTTCCGGGGAAGGAACACAAGAAGACATGGCCAACCACAAGTCAGCCCTGAAGCGCGTCCGCCAGACCGAGACCCGCAATGATCGCAACCGCTATCAGCACAAGACCACGCGTAATGCGGTCCGTGCCCTGCGCGCCACCACCGATAAGAAGGAGGCGGAGAAGTTGCTGCCCGAGGTGACCTCCATGTTGGACAAGCTGGCCAAGCGGAACATCATCCACAAGAACAAGGCGGCTAACTTGAAGTCATCCGCGAAGTTGCACGTCAACGGCCTGAAGTAAGCCGTTCGATCGACTATCTTGGACAGGTCCTCTCGGGGACCTGTTCTTTTTGGCACCCCATGGATCGGCCCTTGGAAACTGGAACGAATGACGGGACGGAATCGTCCAAACGCAGCATGCGGGAGTGGTCAGAGGATGACCGCCCCCGCGAGAAGCTCATGCGCCTGGGTGCCGGGGCCTTGTCCAACGCGGAGCTCCTTGCCATCCTGATACGCTCAGGAAGTGTGAAGCAAAGCGCTCTCGACCTTTCCCGTGACATTCTCCTGCGGGCAGGGGATGACCTCCACAAGCTCGGGCGCCTGAGCTTGGGCGATCTCACCCGCTTCAACGGGATGGGCGAGGCCAAGGCCATCGGTATCGTGGCGGCCCTGGAGCTTGGTCGGCGAAGGAAGGAATCCGAGCCCGCTGAGCGGCCATCGGTCGTGTCCAGCGCATCGGCCTTTGATCTGGTGCGTCACCTCTTCGCTGACCTATCCCATGAGGAGTTCTGGATCATCGCCCTGGACCGTGGCAACCGGATGCTGGACCGGTGCCACGTGAGCCGTGGAGGCATGCACGGTACCGTGGCCGACCCCAAGATCATCTTCAAGGAAGCGCTGGACCGCCGGGCATCGTCCATTGTTCTCTGTCACAATCACCCCAGTGGTCAACTGCGGCCCAGCGAGGAGGACATCCGCCTGACCCGAAAGCTGGTGGAAGGAGGGCGTCTGCTGGACATCCAAGTGCATGACCACCTGATCATCACGGACCAGGGTTATTACAGTTTTGCAGATAACGGTATACTTCACTGATCATGGACCGACCGCTCCGCCTCCTCACCATCATCGGCGCTCGTCCGCAGATCATCAAGGCCGCCGCCCTGAGCCGAGCCGTGCGTGGTCCGTACAAGGGGCAGCTCGAGGAGACCCTGCTGCACACCGGCCAGCACTACGATGCCAACATGAGCCAGGTGTTCTTCGACGAGCTGGGCATCCCTGCAGCGGACATCAACCTGCACACAGGTAGCGGCCAACATGGGGCCACCACGGCACGGATGATCGAAGGCATCGAGCAGGTGCTGCTGCGCAGGGAACATGATGTGGTGGTGCTGTACGGCGATACCAATAGCACACTGGCCGGTGCCCTTGCGGCCTCCAAGCTGCAGGTCCCGGTGGCCCACATCGAGGCTGGGCTCCGGTCCTTCAACAAACGGATGCCGGAGGAGCTGAACAGGATCGTCTGCGATCACTGCAGCACCTGGCTGTTCTGTCCGACGGACACGGCAGTGAACAACCTACACCGGGAAGGCTTCAGTACGGATGTTTCCCATCCGCCGACCATGGATCATCCCCACGTGGTGCAGTGCGGTGATGTGATGTTCGATAACACGCTCCACTTCGCGACACGGGCGGCCGAGCGCTCCACCCTGCTGGCCCACTTGGGGCTGGAGGGGAAGGAATACGTCTTGGCCACCGTACACCGTGACGCCAACACGGACGTCGGCGAGCGCTTGAACGCCATTTTCAGGGCGCTCCTCGAATTGCACCGGGCGCACGGCCTGGACGTGGTGCTGCCCCTGCACCCGCGTACCCGGAAGATGATGGACAGCCTTTTGTCACCCGAGGTACGCCAGGCATTGTTGCAGACCCCGGGGCTGCATCTCATCCCACCTGCCGGATTCCTCGATATGATCGCCCTGGAGAGCAATGCGCGCCTGGTGTTGACGGATAGCGGAGGGGTACAGAAGGAAGCATACTTCGTGGGACGTCCATGTGTGATCCTGCGCCCCGAGACCGAGTGGGTGGAACTGGTGGAGCGTGGACAGGCCGTGTTGGCCGATGCTGAACCGGAGTGGATCAGGGACGCTGCGGACCGTTTCCTGCGCGATGGCGCTCCCCCTTGTCCTCCGCTCTTTGGCGATGGCCGTGCCGCTGAGCACATCTGCACACAACTCCTTCGTTTCCGGTGATCCGTTCAGCACTGGAGTATGCCTCTTCCTTCGCGGTAGCGCTTTCCACCGCCCCGTCCCGTACCTTGGTCATGGCGCATGGTACCGGTCTTCAGCCGCGTCCATTGCAGGAAGTTCGCCGATCGCTCGCTGAT
The DNA here is from genome assembly GCA_945872795.1 of Chryseobacterium gleum. GTDB lineage: Bacteria > Bacteroidota > Bacteroidia > Flavobacteriales_F > PHOS-HE28 > PHOS-HE28. Next base: position 58,125 of record CAMCAZ010000001.1, on the reverse strand, counting down.
GTGATCGACCACTTGTGCCGTTGTCAGGACCACGGTCCGGATGCCGGGTTCGGTAGTTTTCATCTGGTGAAGGGCCATGGCGCGTCCTATCCGGAGACCACGGGCTATATCATCCCCACCTTCATTCTGGCCGCCGAGGTGTTGGCCAGGCCCGAACTCAACGATCGTGCACGCCGCGCTGCGGACTGGTTGTGCTCTATCCAACGTCCCGATGGCGGCTGGCAGGGTGGACGGGTGGGAGAGGACAGGCCGTCTATCGTGTTCAACACGGCCCAGGTGATCCGGGGGATGTTGGCGATCTACGCGCAGTGGAATGCACCCGCGCACCTGGCCTCGGCCCGGATGGCCGGTGATTGGATCGTTTCGGTGCAGGAACAGGACGGATCCTGGGCGAGGCATAATTTCCTTGGCGCCTCACGGGTCTACGACAGTTATGTGGACGCCCCTCTGCTCCATTTGAGCGAGCTCACGGGTGACCTGGGCTATCGCCGCGCCGCCGTGCTCAACCTGGAATGGGTGCTCAGCTGCCAGCAGCCCAATGGCTGGTTCGCGAATGCGGACAATACGATCAAGCACAACGACCGACCGATCACCCATACGATCGCCTATACGTTGGACGGCCTGCTGGAGGCTTACGGATACACGAAGGATGAACGGTATCTGTGGGCTGCGAAGAAGGCTGCCGATGCCCTGCTGGTCCGTTTCCAGAAAGAGGGGCGTACGGCAGGTCGGTACGACGGTCGTTGGCGGGGAAGTGAATCCTCCATCACCACGGGCTGTGCGCAACTGGCCATCGTATGGTCGCGTCTGGCCCGGATCACAGGCGAGGAGCGTTATTCCCAAGGTACCTCTGCGATGGTGCAGTGGTTAATGGCTGTACAGCGCCTTTCAGACGTGGGGCCGTCCGGAGCACTGGGCGGGGTCACCGGTTCATATCCGCTTTGGGGCCGCTATGAGAAATTCGCTTTCCCCAACTGGGCACAGAAGTACTTCGCCGATGCGTTGCTTTGTGTGGAAGGCCACCTGCCCCGGTTCTGATCGTGAGCACCTTTGCACCATTCGACCCTTGGGCCGTCTTTGAACGGGCCCTTGTCCGCTGGCCGGACCGTCCTGCGCTGCGGGTGGATGGTCGCACATGGAGCTATGCCCAACTACATGCCGAGGCCTTGGCCGTTGCCCACTGGTGTGATTCTGCGCTTCCCCCGGCTTCGCGTGTGGGGCTACTGGGCATACGTTCCGTCACGAGCTATGCCGGCGTGCTCGGCATACTGTACAGTGGTCGTTCCTATGTGCCCCTGCACCCCGACCACCCGCCCGAGCGCTGGCAGCAATGCCTGCAACAGGCTGCGGCATCGGGCCTGGTCGCCCCGGCCGAGCAGCATGAACGCCTGCGATCACTGTTCGACCTACCCCTCAACGAACGTTCGGGTCCGGCACGTGGTGGCCCGGTGCCTGGCCAGGAGGCCTATGTCATGTTCACCTCCGGTAGCACAGGCGGCCCCAAGGGTGTTCCCGTGGGTCGCTCGCACGTTTCGGCCTACCTGGAGCACGCCCTGGCGACCTGGGACATCCAAGTGGAGGACCGCTGCACACAGTTGTTCAGCCTGGGATTCGACCTGAGCGTTCATGACCTGTTCGTGTGCTGGGGCAGTGGCGCCTGCCTGTGCGTTCCCGCGGATGACAACGCCCTGCGCCTGTCCGCGTACGTTCAGGAGGAAGGGGTCACCGTGTGGTTCTCGGTGCCATCGGTCATCGCGCTCCTGCATCGTATGCGTGCACTGAAAGGCGGAGCGTTCCCCACCATCCGGCGCTCCTTCTTCTGTGGGGAGGCCCTGCGTTGGCCCGATGTGAAGGCCTGGTCGCTCGCCGCGCCGAACAGTTCGATCACCAACCTCTATGGTCCCACGGAGGCCACCATCGCCATTCTGGAGCACCCCATCACCGCACCCTTCGAAGAGGAAGGTGTCGTCCCCATCGGGCGGCCATTCCCCATGGCATCGGCCCGGGTGGAGCCCACGGATGGGGATGTGCAGATCGGCGAGCTCTGGCTTGCGGGGCCACAGGTCACCACCGGATATGTGGGGCGGCCGGAGGAAACGAGGAAGGCCTACGTGGCGTCAGGGGAGAGCGGCCCTGCCTGGTACCGCACAGGCGATCGGGTGCGGAAGGATGCGGCGGGCGTGTACCACTATCTCGGCCGCATCGATGAGCAGGTGAAGATCGCCGGACACCGTGTGGAACCTGGCGAGGTGGATGCCTGCCTTGCAGGCAAGCTGAGCGGTGGCCGCGCAGTGACCGTGTCCGTCGAACGGAATGGGATGCAGCGTCTCGTTACCTTTATCGACATGCCCATGGATACCGCCGAGGTCGCTCGATATGCTGCTGCCCATCTACCGGCATACATGGTGCCCGAACAGGTGTTGGTGTTGAACACCTTCCCGATGAACAGCAACGGCAAGGTGGATAAAGTAGCGCTGAAGGAGCGCGCCCGACATGCTTGAAACGGAGGTAAGAGGCACCCTCATCAGGGCGATCGGCCCACGTCTCGGGCGATTGGGTCTGACCGAGGCCGATGTGACGGACGACCTGGACCTGCTGCGTTCCGGTCTTCTGGATTCCCTAGGCTTCGTGGACCTCGTGGTGGCGGTGGAGGAGGAGGTCGGTCACCAGGTGGACCTGGTCTCGGCCATGGACAGCCCGGGTGGGACCACGGTCGGTGGGCTTATCCGTCTATTCGTACAGCGCAAATGAACGCACCCGCCATTCACATCGTCGTTGATGGTCAGGATCCGCTCCTGGAGCAGGTGGCCGATCAGTTCGAAGCACTGCACGCCTCCATGGGCGGTCACGGCATGCAGGCCACCCTGGCGCCGAACGGTGCCCGCCTCTGGGTGGACGGCACGCGCCGCGGACTGGAACGCTTCGGGCGCATGGTGCTGGCGGTGCAGGACGGTCGTGTGGTGGGCTTCACCTACGGGGTCATCAAGCTGGCGCCCGAATACCTCGGTGGCGAACTCCTCGGTCACTGGACACACCTTTACGTGGAACCCGAGCATCGTCGTTCCGGCGTGGCCAATGCCCTGACGGCCTGCCTGCACGAATGGTTCGCAGAGAAGGCGGTGAAGGCCACGGAGTGCGAGGTGGTGCATGACAACACGCTTTCGCAGGCCTTCGTCCGTTCCTTGGGGTACCATCCCGAGCTGTTCCGCTTCCGTCGCCCCTCATGAACACCCTTTCCGGCCTGCAGGAATGGCCGCACCGCATGGGTGTGGTACCGGGTGGGACGGTGATGCTGATGGCCGATGTGACGCGGATGGCATGGATGCTTCGCCGCCAGGGCATCCCCTTCACACCGGCACTGCTCCTTGATCATTTCCTGAACGCACTCGGTCCTTCAGGCACCCTGTTGGTGCCCACCTTCAATCACGACCTCGTCTCCGGTGATGCCTTTGATGTGCGGCGCAGTCCCACGATCACCGGGGCCCTGGGGCAGGCGGCCTTGGAGCACCCGGCTTTCCGGCGTACGGGGAATGCCTTGCACTCCTTCGCAGTGGCCGGTGCTGGTGCGGAGGAGATCCTGGCAGCCAAGGAGACCAGCAGCTTTGGGCCGCGTTCACCCTTCGCCTTCATGCGGAGCCATGAGGCCACCATCGTGTCCATCGATCTGCACGTCACCTATGCGTTGACCTACATCCACCATGTGGAGGAGGTGGAGGCAGTGCCTTATCGCAGCTGGCGTGAACTGTCGATCCGATACACCGATCACGAAGGCCGGACCAACGATCGCATCTTCCGGCTCTATGCCAAACAGCCCGGCCATATGAACAGCACGGCCCGGTTGGAAGTGCTGCTGAGCGAGGCCGGCGCATTGCGCACGGGACAGCTGGACGGCCTGTCCTACACGCTGGTGGATGTACCTGCGCTACATGCCGCGCTGGAACGCGACATCCGCTTGAACAAGGCCCGTTCGATCCACGATTTCAGTTGGGAACGATGGTTCCGCGACCGCCTGCGCCCGATCTTGCGGGGGAAGGAACGTACACGCTCGGACCGTGCCCTTGATGACCATGCTGCTCGTACACCTCGATGAACCCGGACCGCGGCAGCGGTACATCATCTCCCACCTGTTGGAGAGGATGCTGGGCTGGCCCGTGCGCTTCTCGTCCGGTGCGGCGGAGTTCAGCGGCCATGTCGGTCCCCGCTTGCGTTATGGTGCACCGGTGGCGGGTGATGAAGCATTCACGGTCGTTCCGGCGTTGAAGCTCTCCGAAGTGCGCACCGGTATGCGCCTGCCCGTGCCCCGGTTGCTTGCGGACATGCCGGTCCTGTTCCCGACGGAACACGGTCACGATCCCTTCGCTGGCGCCTTTGTCCTGCTCGCTCTGGTGGATGAGATGGGTGAACACGCGCGCGACCAACATGGTCGGGTGAAGAGCGATGACCTGCATCTGGTCCGACATGGATCGGCGCAGCAACCACTGGTCGATCGTTGGGCGTTGGAGTTGGCTGGACGATTGCGGGCTCGCTTTCCGGAACTTCCGCCGCCCACGCGCCAGTTCCGCCATGTGGTCACGGTGGATGTGGATAATGGTCTCCGCTATGTGGGTCATCCCCTGCATCGTCAATGGGCGGCCGGTCTGCGTGATCTGGCGCTCGGTCGCATCGGCTCGGCGTGGGACCGTGCACAAGTGCTGTTGGGAGATCGCCCCGATCCCTTCGATCGCTACGATGAACTCGGGGATATCCTTCATTCGGACAAGGCCGACAGGGTCATCGCCTTCCTGCTGATGCGCAGAAAGGGTGCCCAGGACCGTGCCTGCTCCCATCTGCATCCACGCTTTCAGGCTCGGGTCCGGTCCATGCATCGGTCGATCGAAGTGGGCCTCCATCCTTCCTACACGAGCAGCACCGATCCGCAGGTGGCCGCTGAGGACAGGGCCCGTCTGGAGAGCATCATCGCGGGACCGGTCAGCCTTTCGCGCCAGCATTTCCTGCGTTGGCGCCTGCCCGATACGCTGCGTGAACTGGAGTCTGCCGGTTTCCGTGAGGACCATACGCTGGGCTTCTCCGATCGCACGGGCTTCCGGGCCGGGACCTGCACGCCGTTCCCCTATTATGATCTGGAGCAGGATCGGGCCACCACACTGATGTTATGGCCTTTTGCCACCATGGACAGTGCCTTGCACGATCGGATGGGTCTGGCGCCCGCTGCTGCCCAGGAACAGATCGATGCGGTGATCGACACGGTCCGCGCGGTACAGGGCACCTTCGTGAGCGTCTGGCACGACCGCTTCCTGAGCGATCACGGACCTTGGAAGGGGTGGCGGGCCGTGCTGTTGAACACCTTGTCACACGCGCGCCGATGATCCGCCACCTCGACCATCACGCTGTGCAACGGTTCGCCTGGGATGAGCACCTGATGCGCTGCGCCAACAGGCTCTGGTACATCCAACGCTGGGTCCTCGACGCGGCCTCGCCGGGCTGGGAGGCCCTGGTGGATGAGGAACGTGGTGCCCTGATGCCCCTCACCTGGCGCTCCCGCCTGGGGTTCGACTACCTCTTTCAGCCTTACGCGATCCAACAGTTGGGCGTGTTCGCGAGGGACCACGATGCAGCAGTTGATCAAGCCTTCATCGATGCGGTCCCCGAACGTTTCCGGTATTGGGATATCCACGTGAACGAGGACATGCAGGAGCTTCGTTTCGACACGATGGGGCGGAGCACCGAGCAGACGATCACCCTCCTTGGGGACATCGAACGGCAGCGGGCAGCTTACTCACAGGGGCATCGACGGAACCTCCGCAAGGCCGAGGCGCATCGTGCACGGCTGAGCTGGGCCATCGATCCTGATGGATTCATGGCACTTTTCCAACGGACCACCGCCATGCGCTTCGGAAAGACCAAGGAGCGTGATCTGGACGTACTGCGTGCGCTGGTCCAGGGTCTCATCATGCGCGGACAAGGCCGGATCCTCGGACTCCTGGACGGTGGTGAACTGCTTGCTGCCGTGGTGTTCGTGGAATGGGAGGGCCGCTCCATTCTCCTGAAGTCGGCTGTGGATGAGCGTGGGCGGGAGATGTCGGCCCTGTTCCTGATCGTGGATGAATACATGGCCAGCGGTGCAGGTGGTTCGCAGGTGCTGGACCTGGCGGGATCGAACACCCCGTCGGTGGCGCGCTTCAATGCGGGCTTTGGCGCGAGCGCATCGGTATATTTACGCCTGATCAGGAACAGACTTCCACAACCACTGCGCTGGTACAAACAACGAAGGGATGGTATTTGAGCTGGTGAGCCGACCGAGTGTGGCGGACCATTTCATCGCGGAGCTCCGCGATGTTCAGGTCCAGAAAGATCCGATGCGTTTCCGACGCAACCTGGAAAGGGTGGGTGAGGTCCTGGCCTACGAGCTGAGCCGGACGCTGGCCTACGAGGAGCAGGAAGTGACCACGCCCCTGGCCGTGGCGCGTGGAAGGCGCCTAGCCGAGCAGCCGGTCCTGGCCACCATCCTGCGTGCCGGTCTGCCCATGCACCAGGGGATGTTGAACTACTTCGACCGTGCGGACAACGCCTTCATCAGTGCGTACCGCAAGCACCGCAAGGGAACGGATTCGTTCGATATCGAAGTGGAGTACCTCTCGAGCCCATCACTTGAAGGACGCGTGCTGGTGCTCTGCGATCCAATGCTGGCCACCGGTCAGAGCATGGTCCTGGTGCACCGCGCGCTGCAGCGTTTGGGCAAGCCGCGGTCCCTGCATGTGGTATCGGCCATTGCCAGTTCCGAGGGGCTGGAGTACGCCAAGCTTCACCTTCCTGCAGGCACCCGTTTCTGGATCGGAGCCATTGATGAGGAGATGACCGCACAGTCCTACATCGTCCCCGGCTTGGGCGACGCCGGTGATCTGGCCTACGGCGAGAAGATGTGATCCTGTGAGCCCCCTTGTTGAGATACTGACCGTCGTGGCGTGGGGCATGTTGAAGATGCTCGTGGCCGCAGGCCTCGGTGCCGGCTTCGGGTTCACCTTCCTCCAGAATTTCTTCTACACCAGCCTGGGCGGCTGCCTGGGCGTGCTCCTGTTCTATGGTCTCAGCGAAAGACTCACCGAGCGCTCGCGGGTCCGTTGGCTGCGTAAACGGGCACAGGCGCTGGCCAAGGGCACGAGGGCCGTGGCGCCGATCTTCACCAAGATGAACCGCCGGATCATCCGCATCAAACACGTGAGCGGTTACCTGGGTGTGGCCGCGTTGACGCCGCTGGTCCTCACCATCCCCCTTGGTGGCATCCTGGCAGCCCGCTTCTTTCACCACGAGCGCCGCACCATTCCCGCCATGCTCCTTTCGGTGGTACTGCAGTCCCTGGTCGTTACCGGGGGGCTCGTCGTGGTGAAGGCCTACATTCAACAGTACTTGGGTTAGGTCGCATGAAACGCTACCGGCATCTGTTCTTCGACCTGGACCACACCTTGTGGGACTTCCGGGCGAATTCGCGGGAGACCCTGCGTGAGCTCTATGCGGAGCTTGGCCTCGCCCAGCACGGGGTGGAGGATGTGGACGAGCTGATCAGCGTTTACGAGGACGTGAACCGTGGGTTGTGGAAGCGCTACGAGGCGGGCCACCTGAACAAGGAGGTGCTTCGGGTGCTGCGCTTCCGGAACACGCTGCTGCAGTTCGGCATCCGCAACGAGCCCTTGGCCACCCGCATGGGCGAAGCCTACCTGGAACAATGCCCGCTGAAGCCGAACCTCTTCCAGGGAGCCCAGGCCCTGTTGCAGGACCTGTCCGCCCAGTACCGCCTGCACATCATCACCAACGGCTTCCATGAGGTGCAGCAGGTGAAGTTGCACTCCAGCGGCATCCATCACCATTTCGACGTGGTGCTGAGCAGTGAGAAGGCCGGTGCAGGGAAACCCGACCCCCGGATCTTCGCCAAGGCGCTGGCCATGTCCGGTGCCCAAGTGAAGGAGAGCCTGATGATCGGCGACGATCACGAGACGGACATGCGCGGTGCCCGCAATGCGGGTTGGGACCAGGTGCACTTTGCGGCGGAGAACACGCCCGACACCTCCGCCACCTACCGGGTCGCGCACATGGACGAGCTCCGGCCTATCCTACTTTGAGGGCACGCTGTCCGGGTGGAAGATGTACTCCATCCGTTCGCGGTGCCCGTTGATGTGGCTGTAGCGCTCGAAGCTGAGCGAGGATCCGCTGGAGACCTTTCCTAGGAAATCGATGTCGCCCTTCTCGGGATGAACGACGAAGAAGAGACTGTCGCCCTTCACCTCCACTGGCACGTTGTGCAGCCCGATGCTCGGATCGCCCTTCGTTTCGCGGATGAGGAACTTGTGCAGGTCGGCCTCCAGCTCGCGCGTGCCATTGATCAGCACCACGCGACCTTCCGGGAAGTAGCGCATCAGGCGGATCACATCGCCGCTCTCGGTGCGGTAGTGGCCATCAAAGCGGATGGGCAGCCCGGACAGCGGACCGTTGATCACTTCGGCAGTGGGAGCAGCCTCGTCACCGCCGGTCTTCGCCGCGCTGCCGCCCGGAAGGAGATGCAGCTGCTTGGCGCCCAGCAGTGCGCCGAGCGCCACGATGAGCACGATGAGGGCCGTTTTGATCGTACGGGTCATGATTGTCAGGCGTTGAAGCGTGCGACCACCGTGCTGCAGCCGGTCACGGCCTGGCCGATGGCCACGTCCACCTTGGCGGTAAGCGGCAGGAAGAGGTCCACACGGGAACCGAACTTGATGAAGCCGAACTCCGTGCCCTGGTGCGCCGGCGCACCCTCGCGGCTGTACGTGCAGATGCGCCGCGCCAGCGCACCGGCGATCTGGCGGAAGAGCACCTCGCCATGGACGGGATGCTTCACCACCACCGTACTGCGCTCATTCTCCGTGCTGCTCTTCGGGTGCCAGGCCACCAGGTATTTCCCCGGATGGTACTTGTAGTAGGAGGTGGTGCCGCCGATGGGGTACCAGTTCACGTGCACGTTCAGGGGCGACATGAAGATGCTCACCTGGATGCGCTTGTCCTTGAAGTACTCGGGTTCGTGCACCTCCTCGATGGCCACCACCTTGCCGTCGGCGGGAGCGATCACGTCGTTATCGGAGTACTGTGACCCGCGCTTTGGTACGCGGAAGAACCAGACGATGATGGCGAAGACCACGAGCAAGGCAGCGCTCAGCAAGATCGCCAACCACTGCGGTGTGAAGCTCCAGTTCCAGAGGCCGAAGAGGGCAAAGCAGAGGAGCGCCGTACTGAGGAGCAGTGTGGGGGTTCCTTCCCGGTGCAGTCGCATGTGTTGGCCCTAGTGGTGCTGCCAAAGATAAAAGCCTGTCCGATGTTCAGGAGACCAACGTCAGGTAGAGCAATACGGCCGGTATGGCGAGGAGGAATCCATCGAAGCGGTCAAGTATGCCGCCGTGCCCGGGAAGCACATCCCCGGAATCCTTCACGCCGCGGGCCCGCTTGAACGCGCTCTCCAGCAGATCGCCCAGGGTGGAAGTGATGGCGATGATGCCCCCGTAGGTGATCCATTCCTCCATGGACAGGAAGGGCTGCCAGGTGCTGAGCAGGTAGGCCACGCCCAGGGTGAGCATCACGCCGCCCGCGAAGCCTTCCACCGTCTTCTTGGGGGAGACCGAGGGCAGCAGCTTGGTCCGACCCACCAGCCGTCCCACGATGTAGGCGCCGGTATCATTGGTCCACAACAGGATCATGAAGCCCACGAAGGCCCAGGTGTCGAAGGTGAACAGCATGGGGATGCAGCCGAACGGCAGGGCGACCAGCCCGATGATCAGCAGCAGGCCTCCCATTTCCTGGGCCGGGTTGCGGGCGCCGCTGAGGAGCATCCAGGTGATGGACACCAGGATCAGCAGGAAGATGAAGCCGATGCTGTAGCCTAGTTCGCTGGAGGGCTGGAAGGCGTTCATGGCGATGACGATCATGCCAATGGAGGCCACCAGCACGCTCCAGAACGAAGGTGGTGCCTGTTCCTTTTCCCAGTAGAGCAGGTGCAGTTCATAAGCCGCCATGGCGCAGACGGGCAGGAAGAGCAGGAAGGTGGTGAACGGTCCGGAGAAGGCCGCGCCAAGCGTCAGGCCCACGTAGACCGCTCCGGTCAGGGACCGGGTGATGAGTTCCTTCATGCGCCTTCCTCTTGGCGCACAAGGTAGAGGGCGCGCAGCACATCCTCGCTTTCCACGTAGACGCCCACCTCCCCGAAGACCGGATAGGCGCTGGAGCGCTGGTCCATCACCACCGCCTGGATATCATGTTCCTCCAGCCGCCCGTGCACCAGTTCCGCCTTGGTCCGCGAGGATGTGGTGAGCACAAGGGTCCACTGGCCCATTGGGGGAGTTGCTTAGCTGCTGGCCGCCGGACTGCTCTCCGCAGCACTCTCCTTCAGCGCTGCAGCACTGGCTGCGCTGGCCGCCGCATCCGCCGCATCGCCGGCCTTCACCCCATTGCCATTGGAGATGGCGATCTCAGGACGGATCCAAGGCCTGTCGCCGAAGATCTTCTCGAGGTCCTCCTTGAAGATCACCTCCACCTCCAACAGCTTGTCGGCCAAGGCCGTTAGCTTGTCCTTGTTCTCCGAAAGGATCTGCTTGGCCCGGCGGTACTGTCCCTCCACGATCTTGCTCACCTCCTCGTCGATGGTCTTGGCGGTGCTTTCGCTGTACGGCTTTCCGAAGGTGTACTCGCTCTGTCCCGAGCTGTCGAAGTAGCTGATGTTGCCGATCTTGTCGTTCAGCCCGTAGATGGTCACCATGGCGTAGGCCTGCTTGGTCACCTTCTCCAGGTCACTGAGGGCACCGGTGCTCACCTTGCCATAGATCACGTCCTCCGCTGCACGACCACCCAGTGCTGCGCACATCTCGTCCAGCATCTGTTCGGCGGTGGTCAGCTGCCGCTCTTCGGGCAGGTACCACGCGGCGCCCAGCGAACGACCCCGGGGCACGATGGTCACCTTCACCAGCGGGCTGGCGTGTTCCACCAACCAGCTTACCGTGGCATGTCCGGCCTCATGGTAGGCGATGGCCTTCTTCTCTTCGGTGGTGATGATCTTGTTCTTCTTTTCCAGTCCACCGATAACGCGGTCCACGGCATCCAGGAAATCCTGTTTGGTCACCGAGGTCTTCTTCTTGCGGGCGGCGATCAGCGCGGCCTCGTTGCAGATGTTGGCGATGTCAGCGCCGCTGAAACCGGGCGTCTGGCGGGCCAGGAACTCCACGTCCACCGAACTGGTGTCCAGCTTCAGGGGCTTCAGGTGCACCTTGAAGATGGCCACCCGGCCGTTGAGGTCGGGCATGTCCACGAAGATCTGTCGGTCAAAGCGTCCCGGACGCATGAGAGCGCGGTCCAGCACGTCGGCACGGTTGGTGGCCGCGATCAGGATCACACCGCTGTTGGTCCCGAAGCCGTCCATCTCGGTCAGCAACTGGTTCAGCGTGTTCTCCCGTTCGTCATTGGCGCCCATGCTCACGCTGCGTCCGCGGGCACGTCCGATGGCGTCGATCTCGTCGATGAAGATGATGGCCGGGGCTTTCTCCTTGGCCTGCTTGAAGAGGTCGCGCACCCGGCTGGCACCCACGCCCACGAACATCTCCACGAAGTCCGAACCGCTGAGGCTGAAGAAGGGTACGTTCGCCTCACCGGCGATGGCCTTGGCCAGCAAGGTCTTTCCGGTTCCCGGAGGGCCCACCAGTAGCGCGCCCTTGGGGATCTTGGCACCGAGGTCGGTGTAGCGCTTGGGGGTCTTCAGGAAGTCCACGATCTCCTGCAGTTCCTCCTTGGCCTCGTCCAGTCCGGCCACGTCATTGAAGGTGATGTTCGTGCTCTTGCCACCTTCGAAGACCTGCGCCCGGCTCTTGCCGATGTTGAAGATCTGCCCGCCGGGTCCGCCGCCACCGCCGATGCGGCGCATGACGAACATCCACACGGCGATCATGATGCCGAAGAAGAGCACCCAATTCAGGATCTCCCGGCCCCAGTTGTCCTGGGTCTCATACTCATAGGCCACGTTGTGCGACTCCGCCCCCTGCACCAGGCGGTCCTTCACCACATCGGAGTTGCCCATGTTGAAGGCGTAGTGAGGGCCGGTCGTATTGGGACCTGAGATGGGCGAGCCCTTGATCTTCTCCTTGTGGGGGGATTTGGAAAGTGCTTCTTTCTTGATGTAGACCTTCACCATCTGGTCATTGACCACCACGATGCGTTCCACATCGCCGGCGTCCAGCATCTTCTGGTACTCGGTGGGGTCGATCTTCGCCATGCCTCCTCCGTACTGGAAGAGGTTGATGGACAGGATCACCAGGATGATGATGCCGTAGATCCAATAGAAGTTGAAGGACTTCTTGGGAGCCTTACTTCCGTTCTCGCTGCGTTTGTCGTTGTTCTCCACGTTGGTGTTCCTCGGTCCTTCGTTCACGCTACATTGTCATACGCCTTTCGCACAGCGTCGCCCCACAGTTCCTCCAGGGCGTAAAATCCGCGTTTGTCGCGGTGGAAGATGTGCACCACCACGTTCACGTAGTCCAGCAGGATCCATTCCCGGTTCATCTGTCCTTCCGTGTGCCAAGGCTTTTCCCCCACCAGTTCGCGGGTCATCTTCTCCACGGATCCGGCGATGGCATCCACCGCCGTTGTTGAGTCGCCGTGGCAGATAACGAAATGATCGCACACGGTGTTCGGTACGTCCCGCATATCCAGGTGCACGATGTCCTTGCCCTTCACTTCCTGGATACCTTTAACGATGGCATCCACTAAACGGGCAGCGTTCGCGGCCTGTGCGTTCTTCATCCGGTCTATCTTGGTCCGTTCAAAGGTACGAAGTTACCAACCCTGCCCTGTGCTCTAATTCAACGACCGGTCTCCGTGAAGACATCGATCATCGGCCAACAATTGGTTGAACTGGACCTCGCGGAGAGCACCAACAAAACAGCGGCCGAGATGCTCGGGCTGTCGAAGTTGCTGCATGGGGCTGTCATTCTGGCCCATGAACAGAGCGCCGGTCGTGGCCAACGCGGCCGGGTTTGGCACTCCGGCCCCGGCCTGGACCTCACCTTCAGTGTGGTGGTGCGACCGCGTGACCTGCGGGCCGAGCAGCAGTTCGTGCTGAGCAAGCTGGCGGCACTGGCCGTGTATGCTCTGGTGAGCTCGGTGGTGCCCAACGGGGTGCGCATCAAATGGCCCAACGATATCCTCATCGGGCGCCAGAAGGTGGCCGGCATCCTGATCCAGAATGAACTGGCCGGCGACCGGGTGCTGTGGTCCATCATCGGCATCGGTCTCAACGTGAACAGCCGGGCCTTCGAGGCCGACCTCGGGGCGACCAGCCTGGCCCTGGCCGTGGGTGGGGATCTGGACCGCTTTTCCCTGCTCGAGACCTTCTGCCAGCATTTCGAGCGCCTCTGGTCGGAGTGGGACGGTGGTGGTAGGGCCTGGGAGGAGCGCTACACCGAACTGCTGTGGTCCCGCGGACGCTGGGCCGCGGTGGTGCTGGATGACAACCCGCTGATGGTCAGGCCCATGGATGTGGACCGGCAGGGGCGCCTGATCGTGGAGCTGGAGGACGGGAGCGTGGCCTCCTACGGCTTGGACCGACTTCGTTTCGCCTCGCGATGATGGGTGTTGCTCGCTAAGAAAAAAGGTCTACTTTTGCCGTCCCTTACGAAAGACAAGAGGCCATGAAACGTACGTACCAGCCCAGCAAACGCAAGCGCACCAACAAGCATGGCTTCCGTAAGCGTATGAGTTCCGTAGCCGGCCGCGCCATCCTGGCCCGCCGCCGTGCCACCGGCCGTCACAAGCTCACCACGAGCGACGAGCCTACGCACAAGTAGTCCTCCATCTCACATCACCTCCAAGGAGGGCTGTCCCAACGGGCAGCCCTCTTTTTGTTGGGTCAACGTGGAGTGCCGATCCGCTTCCCCGCGCCCAGGGCGTTCACGAACGATGGGACGGCAACAAGGGCAGCATCGCCTCTCCCAGTTCGCGGGTCAGGAGCACGTGGCCGAAGGGCAGTTCATGGTGCGTGATGATCTCCGGCGCGTGCTGGCGCAGCCGTTCGCCGAAGTGCGGCTTGATCACCCGGTCGAAGCTGCCGAAGAACAGGTGGATGGGAGTTCCGTGCTCCCGGGCGTTCCGGGCCACGCGGTCCAGGACGGGTTCGATCAGGCGATAGCTCAGCCACACATCGCGTAGCAGCATCCGTTTGGCGCGGCTGTCGGTCTGGCCGATGAGGAAGCGGTGCATGCGTTCGTTCATCAGTCGCAGGCGGCGCAGGCCGTGGATGACGAAGTGGACGCGAGCGGGATGTTCGATGAAGCGCGTGTACATCCAGCGGCCCAGCGAGGAGGCCGCCAGCCCACGGTACCAGGGACGCGTCTTCAGCCCGTCCGGCGCCACCAGGAAGGCCATCTCCACCCGTTCGGGGATCTGCTCCAGAAGGTTCAGTACCATGCGCCCTCCCAGGCTGTAGCCCAACAGGACCACCCTCTCCGCCTTCAGTTCATCGGCAAAGGCCGCAAAAAAGATGGCCAGTTCCTTTGGTGTGAAGGGCTCGTTCGCGCGGTGCGGGTAGCTGGGGCTGTTTCCATGGAAATGCAGGTCGAAGGCATGGATCGTGCACCGTTCACCCAAGGTCTTTTCCAGGATGTGGTAGTCCTCACCCGTACGACCGAAGCCATGGAACGCCAGCACCGGCAAAGGGCCGTGGCCGTAGCTGCGGTAGGCGAGGGTGGGGCCGTGGGTGAAATACGAAACCAAGGATCAGAAGATCAGATGATCAGACGATCAGATGATCGAATGCGCCGCAAAGGTGGCAAGTACGACGGCAATTGGCCATCACGAACCGAGTCGTTGCACTGTGCGCAGCCCCCATTTTCTGATCCTCTGATCGACATCTTCTCCACGATCCCCCCACCTTATCCACATTTCGCACGGGCGCAACCCTGCCGGGGTACCTTCGCGACCCGGATACCCTCCGGACATGCCAAAAGACACCTCGATCAAGTCGGTCCTGCTCATCGGCAGCGGACCCATCGTCATCGGCCAGGCCTGCGAGCCTGCCTGCCGGCAGGCAGGTTCGACTACTCCGGCTCCCACTTCCAAACATCTTTCTTGCCATGCCGAGGGACAATAGCATCAAGTCCGTCCTTTTGATCGGCAGTGGTCCGATCGTCATCGGTCAAGCCTGCGAATTCGATTACTCCGGCTCCCAAGCTTCCCGCTCCCTCCGCAACGAAGGCATCGAGGTCACGCTGATCAACAGCAACCCGGCCACCATCATGACCGATCCGGTCACGGCGGACAACGTGTACCTGATGCCGCTCACGACCGAGAGCATCGAGAAGATCCTCGCCAAGCACAAGATCGACGCCGTGCTGCCCACCATGGGCGGACAGACCGCACTGAACCTTGCCATCGAGTGCGAGAAGCTCGGCATCTGGGAACAGTACGGCGTGCGCATGATCGGGGTGGACACCGCCGCCATCGACGTGACTGAGGACCGCGAGAAGTTCCGCCTGTTGATGGAGAAGATCGGTGTGCCCATGGCGCCGAGCAAGACCGTCACCAGCTTCCTTGAGGGCAAGAAAGTGGCGCAGGAGTTCGGCTTCCCGCTGGTGATCCGCGCCAGCTACACGCTGGGTGGTGCCGGTGCAGCCTTCGTGCACCGGGAGGAGGACTTCGACAAGCTGCTGAAGCACGGCCTGCAGGTGAGCCCCATCCACGAGGTGATGATCGACAAGGCCTTGCTCGGCTGGAAGGAGTACGAGCTGGAGCTGCTGCGCGACAAGGACGACAACGTCACCATCATCTGCAGCATCGAGAACTTCGATCCGATGGGCATCCACACCGGCGACAGCATCACCGTGGCGCCGGCCATGACCCTCAGCGACCGCACCTACCAGCGCATGCGCACCGAGGCCATCAAGATGATGCGCGCCATCGGCGACTTCGCGGGCGGTTGCAACGTGCAGTTCGCCGTGAGCCCCGACGAACATGAGCACATCTTCGCCATCGAGATCAACCCGCGGGTGAGCCGCAGCAGCGCGCTCGCATCGAAGGCCACCGGTTACCCCATCGCCAAGATCGCCAGCAAGCTCGCCATCGGCTACCGCCTCGATGAGCTGGAGAATCCCATCACCGGCACCAGCGCCTTCTTCGAGCCCACGCTCGATTACGTGATCGTGAAGGTGCCGCGCTGGAACTTCGACAAGTTCGAGGGCAGCGACCGCAGGCTGGGCGTGCAGATGAAGAGCGTCGGCGAAACGATGGGCATCGGCCGCAGTTTTCAGGAAGCCTTGCAGAAGGCCTGTCAGAGCCTGGAGATCAAGCGCAACGGCCTGGGTGCCGATGGCAAGGAGACCACCGACGTGGCCGTGCTGCTCGAGAGCCTCGCCAACCCCAGTTGGAACCGCCTCTTCCATGTGTACGACGCCATCAAGGCCGGCATCCCTTTCAAGAAGATCCAGGACCTCACCAAGATCGACATCTGGTTCCTGCGGCAGATCGAGGACATGATCCTCACCGAAAAGGAAGTGGAGAAATACACGCTGGAGACCATCCCCCGCGACCTGCTCTTCGAGGCCAAACAGAAAGGTTACGCCGACCGCCAGGTGGCGCACCTGCTGAAATGCCTGGAGAGCGAGGTGTACAAGAAACGCAACGCGCTCGGCATCAAACGCGTGTACAAGCTGGTGGACACCTGCGCCGGTGAGTTCCCCGCGAAAACGCCCTACTACTACAGCACCTTCGAAGAGGAGAACGAAAGCGTGTGCAGCGACCGCAAGAAGGTCGTGGTACTGGGCAGCGGCCCCAACCGCATCGGCCAGGGCATCGAGTTCGACTACTGCTGCGTGCATGGCGTGCTCGCGGCCAAGGAACTCGGTTACGAGACCATCATGATCAACTGCAACCCGGAGACCGTGAGCACGGACTTCGACACCGCCGACAAACTCTACTTCGAGCCGGTGTTCTGGGAGCACATCTACGACATCATCCTGCACGAACAGCCCGAGGGCGTCATCGTGCAGCTCGGCGGGCAGACCGCGCTGAAGCTGGCCGAAAAGCTGGAGAAGTACGGCATCAAGATCATCGGCACCAGTTTCGCCGCGCTGGACATGGCCGAGGACCGCGAGCGTTTCTCATCGCTGCTGCGCGACCTCAACATCCCGTACCCCGCCTTCGGTGCCGTCAACACCGCCGAGGAAGGCATCGCCCTTTCGCGCACCCTCGGTTTCCCGCTGCTGGTGCGCCCCAGCTACGTGCTCGGCGGGCAGAAGATGAAGATCGTGATCAACGAGGACGAGCTCGAGGCCCAGGTGCTCGACATCCTGCGCCTGATGCCCGACAACAAGATCCTCATCGACCACTTCCTCGACGGCGCCATCGAAGCGGAGAGCGATTCCATCTGCGACGGCGAGATGGTACGCATCATCGGCATCATGGAGCACATCGAACCAGCCGGCATCCACAGCGGCGACAGTAACGCCGTGCTCCCGCCCTTCGACCTCAGCGAGAACGTCATCCAGCAGATCCGCGAGCACACGCACAAGATCGCGCTGGCCCTGCACACCGTGGGCCTGGTGAACATCCAGTTCGCCATCAAGGACGAAGTGGTTTACGTGATCGAGGCCAACCCCCGCGCCAGCCGCACCGTGCCCTTCATCGCCAAGGCCTATGGCGAGCCCTACGTCAACTGGGCCACCAAGGTCATGCTCGGCGCCAAACTCAAGGACTTCCAGTTCAAGCCGCGGCTGGATGGCTATGCGATCAAGGTGCCGGTGTTCTCGTTCGATAAGTTCCCGAACGTGGACAAGAGCCTGGGGCCTGAGATGAAGAGCACGGGCGAGGCGATCTACTTCATCAAGGACCTGAAGGATCCGTTCTTTAGGCAGGTGTATGGGGAGAGGAGTATGTACTTGAGTCGATAGATCATGCCCTGGCCTATCTACGCGTTGGTAGTGGGTTGGTTGTCATTCGGCGGGTGATGGACTTGGCGGAATAACCGGGCACATGCGCGGTTGAAGGAGAAGTATGAAGGTCCTGATCTCTTGCTTCGGCTGAACCAAGGCAAGCTCCCTAGGGAACAACAGCGAAAGAGTCTGCTCTTTCTTGGCGTTCTCTTCCTCAGTTCACTGATCATGGTGCTCTTGATGATCATCGTGATGATGATACCACACCTAGGATAAAGAGCACCAGCGAGGCCATCTACTTCATCAAGGACCTGAAGGAGGAGCCTGCCCCGAGCGAAGACGCGGGGTTCTGTCACTGCGAGGCACGGCTATGCGTGGCGATGCAGAGGCAGGTTTAAGGGGAGAGGAGTCTTTACTTCAGCAGGTAGCCCTCCCTGAGCATAAGCGAAGCGGCACTGCGCAAGGCGCGCAGCGACTGAGGAGTCGAAGGGTGGGCGTGCCCCTCGCACCCTTCGACTCCGTAAAGCTCCGCTCAGGGCCCTCGGGTCGCGCTTTCCGCTCGATCGCTTCCGCGGACCCTCGTCATACCTTGGCGTTTGGAACGACGCACGCCATGGCCAAACGACGCTCAAGGGAACTCGATACCGAGATCGACGAGTTGACGAACTCGTTAAAGGAGGTCGCCACAGGCCGTGAGATGCCCACCGAGGTGGTACGGGTACTCACCATTCACCGGAAGCAGATCCATAAGCGTTCATGGCTGTTCGATTGGCATGGTGAACTTGCGCAACCAAAACGCGAAGTGTACAAACTCACCACCCGCAAAGAGCCGGACATCATCCAAGGCCTCATCTGCATCGAGGACCTGGGCGACCACGTTTTCGCACACCTGCTGGAGAGTGCCGCACACAACCGTGGAGCGAAGAAGCGTTTCCATGGGGTGGCGGGCAATCTGCTGGCCTTTGCGGGTCAGCTATCCTTCGATAAAGGCCATGCCGGTTTCGTATCTTTCGTGTCCAAGCACGCGTTGCCCGAGCACTACATCTCCACGCTGGGCGCCAAGGTGCTGCGAGGCAACAGGATGTACCTCGACACACAGGCTTCAAGAGCATTGGTCGACCACTACTTCAAGACGAACTGACATGCGCCATAAGGAAGAACCCGAAGAGGTGGATCTGGTCATCGCCGGTGGTACACTCACCGCCGAGGACCGCAAGCTGATCAGTGCCTTGATCAGGAAGGAGCATGCGTCGAAGAAGCGCCCTGCTGCCAAGCGTGCATTGCCGAAGGCGGCAGTAGCCAAGCGGACGATACGGATGAAGGCCTCCAAGGCCAAGGCGAAGTGATGCTCGGCCATGCCTTCGGCAGGCCGGACGCCAAGCCTGCGATAGGCCGGTCTACCGGTCCTGTCTGACGGAGGCAGGGTCGTTCGATACGATATCGCCGGAGGTGAGATCACCATGCCGTCTTCATCGAGTCCTTCCGCGCCTGCCTATCCCGCCGCCATCCGGAAGCTGAACTCCGTTCCCCCACCGGGTGTTGAGTTCACCTCGAGCCGGCTGTCGTGGCGGTCAAGGAACTCCTGAGCGATGAGCAACCCGACACCGTGCCCCTTTTCGTTGTTGGTGCCGCGACGCGAGAACGATAGCCGTTGTCGGACGTGTTCGAGCTCGTCGGGCGTCAAGCCATGGCCTGTGTCCCGCACGACAAAGCGGGCCTGTCCTTGGTCCATTGTCGCGGTCACAAGCACATGCCCGTTGGGCGGCGTGAATTTCAAGGAGTTCGACACAAGGTTGCGCAACACGCTGGAGATGGCGAAGCGATCCGCTTGCACATGAAGGTGCTCCTGCACCTCGGTCCGTAATTCGATGTGCTTGCGGGAGGCCTCCTCAGCGAATTGGGAACACAGTTGTTCCACGAGGGGCGTTACCGGTGTCCGGTGTATGTCGAGTTTCAAGGAGCCCTGCCGCGACCGCACCCACAGGAGGATGCCATCGAGCATGCCCAGCGTGGAACTTGCCTCACTGCGGATGCGTTGTATCAGGGCAAGGCGTTCCTGCTCATCAAGCTCCGCCATCACGGCATCATCAAGACCTATGATCAGGTTGCTGAACGGGCTGCGCAGGTCGTGCGACATCATCTGGATCAGTCGGTTCCGTTCGGTCACGTTGGTCTCCAGGCTGGCATTGTAGACGGCTGATTCGCGGTTCAGTTCCATCAGGTCCGCCCGGTAGCGTTCGTTCACCTGCACGGTGAACGCCGTCTGGAAAAGCGTGAACAGGATAGCCCCCAATACATTCACGATACGGATGATGTCCATGTCATCGGTGCCAAGTTCGATCGGCTGGAAGCGCGGGTCGGCAAGGACGAGCCAGGTGCAGACTACCAGGAGCAGGCTGCCAAAGATGAAGGAGAACCATCGCTCCCGACCGCTGAACACTACAACGAGGCTCACGAACACGGGGACCAGGAAGAGGATGATGAGCGATGACAGCGAAAAGACCATGTTGATGGCACAGATCGCCAGCGACGTGTGCGTGTGAACGAGCATCTTCGCGGCATAGGTCATGCGCAGCCTGACAAGGACCAGGGCGATGAGGGCACCTCCCGAAAGGCTGAGGGCGATCCACGCGGGTACCATGACCCCGGAACGGTCCATGACGAACAGGAAGATGCCGAACACCAGCAGTGACGCGGTGTTGATCGCAAAGATCTTGTCACCGATACCCAGGGACTCGATCCTGAGAGCGCGCTGCAGGAACACCATCAAGCGCGTCAGCATCAGGTTATATCGATCAGGTCCGGCAGGCATATGCGTTGAATTCCGTATAAAAGTAGCAGTGGAATTGAATTCCGCATCAATGTGCTGCCGCACGCCGCTTTCCGTTGTCCCTGCGCACATCACTTTGCGTGATCCGCGACCCGATTGCCTTGTCCCCGTTCGCAGACGAACTTCGCGCCATGGATGAACGTCAAGGAGAGCGAACGGCAGGTCTTTCCATGACCAATGAGGACTTGCGTGGCCGCCGTTTGAACCACCGCAGGGTGTCCCCCCCACCTCCGCCTGTCTCTGGAGACCAACGCAGGGCGTCCACTCCAAACCTCACCCGGGTCTGTCCGCTGCTTTGAGCGGACGACCCTGGGGTTCGAAACCGTGATCACCGCTCATTCCGCCGCTATCTTGTCACCGTGCAAACCGGGCATCCTATCCGTTCTTCGTTGGTCGTTCTGGCGTTGCTGGTCGCCATACCGCTTCGCGCCCAAGGCACGGAGAATGCCATAGCGGCCGCTGTCCTCTTCGGAGCGGTGGTTCTCGCCCTGGTGGTCTCCGGGCTCATCATCACGGTGCTCTACCTGTTCAAACGACGGCCATGGCAGCGGGCGGTGGTGTTGGTGTTCGGTGCGGTGCTCTTCCTCACGAGCCTCTGGATCGGCGCACAGCCGGGCCGCAGCAATGACATGGAGTTCCTGCAACTACTGTTGGGCGGCACAGGCGTGTTGTTCCTGCTGCTCGGTTCATTCCTGCGGCCCAGGCTCGCATCAGCCCGGCGATCAGACCCATGAAGTTCATCCAGGCTCTTGCATTCGTACTGCCGATCTACTCTTGTTCGCCTGCACCGAACTGGGAGATGAGTACCAGCGTCACGACAACCAACGCGTCCACAACGATCTGCGGCCACACATGGTCGACCCGCAACCTGGATGTGGCCACCTACCGCAACGGCGACCCCATTCCGCAGGTCACCGACCCTGAGGCGTGGGTGAAGCTGACCACCGGTGCCTGGTGCTGGTACAACAACGATTCGGCCACCTACCATCGCTACGGCAGGCTCTATAACTGGTATGCGGTGAACGATCCGCGGGGCCTCGCACCGCAAGGTTGGCATGTGCTCACTGACATGGATTGGGAGGCGATGGAGACATGCCTGGGCGAGGACTCCGTTGGGTACCGCCTGCGGGCGACGGGTGCGGCGCAATGGCCCGGGTCTGCAACGGCCGCTGACAACAGCAGCGGCTTCAGCGGACTTCCAAGCGGGATCCGTTCGGACGGAGGTGTGTTCAGCCATGGCGGCAGCTCAGCCGTGTATTGGACCTCGGTGGAGGGCAGCATGAGCGAGGCGTGGTGCGGCCGCTTGATCCACTACGCCGACCTCAATGGATCCCCCGCCATGGTCACAGGTGTGGGCTACATGAACAAGGCTGACGGTTACGCGGTGCGGTGCGTGCGGGACATTTGAGCGGGAAGGGTGCGGATGGATCAATGGGGGGTGGCCTCCTACCTTCGCTCCATGCAGTACATCGCCGTTTTCTGTGGGGCCAGTGCAGGCCATGATCCCATCTACATGTCAAGCGCGCGTGCTGTGGGACGCAGCATTACCCAGCGTGGCCTGGGCGTGGTGTATGGCGGTGGACACGTGGGCCTGATGGGCGCCGTGGCTGATGCCGCGATGGAAGCAGGAGGGAAGGTGGTGGGCGTCATCCCAGGGTTCATGACCGAACGGGAACTGGCGCACGATCGCGTGACCGAGCTGGTGATGGTGCGCGACATGCACGAACGGAAAATGGTGATGCACCAGCGCAGCCAGGCGGTGATCGCGCTGCCCGGCGGCTTCGGTACCATGGACGAACTGTTCGAACTGCTGACGTGGCGTCAACTGGGTCTGCACGCCAAGCCCATGGGCCTGCTGAACGTGAACGGCTTCTTCGACGGCTTGGTCGAGCAGATGGCGCGGATGGAGCGCGACGGCTTCCTGCACGGTGCCACGCGCGTGATCACGGCCGTGGAGGTCGATGAGCTGATCGACAAGTTGATCGCCGCAGAGATGAAGGTCTAGGATGGTAGCGAAGGTTAAGCACGGGAGAAGGGGCTAACGTGGCTCGGTCCGGCCGCACATCGACCGCTCCACCCCGGCGGTCTCCGGGTCCTTCGACAGGTACCATCCAGGCGTATGGTTCATGGCGCAGCGCTTCCAGCTTGAACAGGAGCCCCCCGGCAGGTGTTCTCTTCAAGGATGCCATCGCACGGTCATTGTTGAGTTGTGCTTCAGTGGCATGGACCATGAAGAAACGCACCATGTACATCCTGATCGGAATCGCCGTCCTCTTCGTCGGCTTTGAAGCCTATACCACCGTGAGCACCGACCGCACCGAGCAGCAACCCTACACCGTATTGCGCACCATGGATGACCTGGAGGTGCGCCGCTATCCCGAAGCCTTGGTGGCCACCGTGGTGCGTCCGGGCGGTGCGTATTCGGAGGTCTCCAGCAGCGGTTTCCGGCAGCTGGCCGGATACATCTTCGGTGACAACGAGGGTGGCCGGAAGATCGCGATGACCGCACCGGTGCACATGGAACTGGGGTCGGATAGTTCGCGGATGAGCTTCGTGATGCCTGAGGACCTTGCCATGGACAGCCTGCCTCGACCGAACGACCCGGACGTGCGCCTGCACCGGGCACCCGAAGAGGTGGTGGCCGCTCTCCGCTTCAGCGGTTTCGCCAATGAACAGATGATCCAGGAACGCTCCGCCGAACTATTGGAACGGCTCGTTCAACAGGGCCTGACACCGCTGGGGCCGGTGCGTTACCTGGGTTACAACCCACCGTGGCAACTGGTGGGCCGGCGCAACGAGGTCGTGGTGTCCGTGAAGTGGCCTGCGTGATCGCGCAGCGCCGCGCTTACTTGCGTTCCTTCTTCGGGAACTTGGGCTTGGGCTCGTAGAAACCGTCCTTTTTGGGATAGCCACCACGGTCGTCGTTGCCGCGGTATCCACCACCGCCTTGTGGACGATCGCCGCGGTCGCTGCGGGGAGCACCTCCCTGATAGCCACCACCACCACCGCCCTTGTAGCCGCCACCGCCACCGCCTTTGTATCCACCGCCGCCACCACCTTGGTATCCGGTGCCGCCGCTGGGGCGGGGAGAGCTTTTGCCAGGTCCTCCGGCCTCGTCCACACGGACACTGCGGCCCTTGTAGTTGGCGTTGTTGAAGGAGTTCTTCACCTGCTCGAAATGCTCGGGCTCGATGTCCACGAAGGAATACACGTCCTTGATGAGCATCTTGCCGATGATCTCGCCGCTCACACCACTGATGCCGCAGATGTAACCGAGCATCTTGCCCTTGTCGAAGCCATCGGCGGTGCCGAGGTTGATGAACATCTGGCGGCCGGTGCTGAAGCGCTCCAACGACGTCGGGCGCTCGGCACGGGCGCTGTGGTCCTTGCGGCTCATGTCCACGTTGAGGTCGTAGGACGTGCGGTGCTGGTCGATGATCCGGTTGAACGCGAGGCTCATGAAACGGTCGATCAGCTCCTCCTTCTCGAAGCTCATGAGCTCTGAACGGGCTTCGGAGAGCAGTTCGGCCAGGCCCTCATGGTCCACTTCCACGCTCTTCAGGCGCTTCATGTAGGCCACCACCTGCTGCTTGCCGATCTCGGCACCGCCGGGAACACGCACGAACATGAAGTGGGTCTTCAGGCCACGCTCCAACTGGCGCACCTTGTTCACGTCGCGCACACCGATGATGCTGAGCGAGATGCCCGCACGACCGGCTCGGCCTGTGCGACCGCTGCGGTGGGTGTAGTTCTCCACTTCACCCGGCAGGTCGAAGTGGATCACGTGGGTCACGTCCTTCACATCGATCCCACGGGCCGCCACGTCGGTGGCGATCAGCAGGCGGATGCTGCGGGCGCGATAGCGGCCCATCACCTGGTCGCGCTGGGCCTGGCTCAGGTCGCCATGGATGGCATCGGCGTTGTAGCCGTCCTTCACCAGGGCCGTGGCCAGGTCCTGTGTTTCATGCTTGGTGCGGCAGAACACGATGCCGAACAGGTCGGGGTCGGCATCCACGAAACGACGCAGGGCGGCGTAGCGGTCCTTGGAATGGACCACGCAGTACTGGTGCTGGATGGCGGAGACGGAACTGTTCGCGGGGCCGATGCTGAGCTCCTCGAATTCGCGCATGTAACGCTTGGCGATCCGGCGCACTTCACTGCTCATGGTGGCACTGAAGAGCCAGGTGCGCTTGTCCTGGGGCGTGTTCTGGAGGATCTCGGTCAGGTCCTCCTGAAAGCCCATGTTGAGCATTTCGTCGGCTTCATCGAGCACCACCACGTCCACGGTGGTCAAGTCCAACACTTGGCGACCGATGAGGTCGAGCAGGCGGCCCGGCGTGGCCACGATGATCTGTGCACCCCGCTGGATGTCGCGGATCTGGTCACGGATGCTCGCACCACCATACACCGCCACGATGCGGGTCCCCTTCAGGTTCGACGAGAAGCGCTCGAGGTCCTTGCTGATCTGCACGCACAGTTCGCGGGTGGGGGCGAGGATCAGGGCCTGGATCGTCTTGTCCTGGGGGTCCAGGAACTCGAGCATGGGCAGGCCGAACGCGGCGGTCTTGCCCGTGCCGGTCTGTGCCAGGGCCACCACGTCCTTCTCGGACTTCAGCAGCAGCGGGATGGCTTGTTCCTGGACCGGAGTGGGGGTGGTGAAGCCGATCTCGGTAAGAGACCGGAGGGTCTCCGCGCGGAGACCGAGCGCGTCGAAAGAAGACATCTCAGTAGGGAAAAGGGGGAGAAAAGGAGCGCTCGCCGGGCGCGTATGGGCCGCGAAGGTACGGCGATCCGGGGTGGGGCGGGTGTTCGGCTATCTTTGGCCGTCCGACATGACCATGATCGAAGCCAGCCTCAATGGCACTTTCCGCACCATCCTGGTGCTGCTCATCGTGTGGTGGTTGCTGCGGTTCTTCCTGCGGATGAACGCTCAACGGCAGGCGCATCGCCCTGTGCCCGGTGGAGGAGCCGAGCGCACCAATGAAGTTCCACGGGCTCCCGGTGAGGTGCGTGTGGAGCGTACCGCACAGGATAAGGGCCGGGCACCCGGCCATGGCCCGGTGATCATCGACGCGGACTTCGAGGAGATCAAGTAGACAACCCCACGGACCCTTTCCACCAGCACTGACCCGCTGCGCCCATGAGCAACCTCCCTTGGAAAAAACTGCTGCCCGTGGTGGCGGCCCTGGCCCTGTTCTATGCCTTGAGCCTGGCCTACTTCAGCCCCGTGCTGGAAGGGAAGAAATTGGTGCAGGGCGACCTGAAGCACTGGCAGGGCATGGCCCAGGAAGTGCTGGAGCACCGCACGGCCTTTGATGAGGACCCGCTCTGGACGGGAAGCATGTTCAGCGGTATGCCCGCCTACCAGATCACGGTGCTCTGGCCCATGAACCTGTTGCGCTTCGCCGATGATGCCTTCCACGGCTTCCTGCCCCGGCCCGCGAGCTTTCTGTTTCTCTATCTCCTGGGCATGTACATCCTCATGCGCTGCCTGCGCATCGATCCGTGGCTGTCCATCGTGGGTGCCATCGCCTTCGGCTTCTCTTCCTACTTCTTCGTGATCCTGGAGGCGGGGCACAACAGCAAGGCCAATGCCATCGGCTACATGCCCATGGTGCTCGGGGCCGTGGTGCTGCTCTACCGGGAGAAGGCCCTGCTCGGCGCTGCCCTGCTGGCCCTGTTCATGGGGCTGGAGGTGGCCATGAACCACGTGCAGATCACCTACTACCTGGCCATTGTGCTCGTCTTCTTTGTGCTGGCCGAGGCTTTGCGCGCCTTCCGGGAGGGCAGGGTCGCTGACTTCGCCAAACGCTCGTCGCTCGGTCTCGTGGGGGGCTTGCTGGCTTTGGCCTGCAACATCGGCATGCTGTGGACCACCTTCGAATATGGCAAGGAGACCACGCGTGGCAAGAGCGAGCTCACCATCCGCCCCGACGGTTCGTCCGCGGCGGACATCCGTACGGGCGGACTGGACCGCGACTATGTGACCGCCTGGAGCTATGGCAAGCAGGAGAGCTTCTCGCTGTTGGTGCCCAACGCCAAAGGTGGGGCAACGGCGTCCATCATCCAGAGCCAGCAGGACTTCAATGCCATTCCTGACCCCGGGTTCCGCAATGCATTGATGAAGGAATACCAGGGCGGCGGCTACATCAACGCCTACTGGGGTGATCAATCCTTCACCTCGGGACCTGTCTACATCGGGGCACTGGTGGCGCTGTTGCTTTTGCTGGCCCTGGCCCAGGCCGAAGGGGCCGCCCGCTGGTGGTTGGTCGCTTCCGTTCCGATGGTCGTGGCCTTGTTGAACATCTCCTCGCCCGTGTTGGCCGGGGTGCTGGTGCTGGCTTACCTCGCAGCCGGCTTGGTACTCTGGAAGGACACCCTGGCCTATGCCCTGTTCGGTGGCCTGCTCCTCACGATGATGCTGGGCTGGGGGCGCAACTACATGCCCCTCACGGATTTCTTCCTGGACCATGTGCCGGGATACAGCAAGTTCCGGGCGGTCACCATCATCCTGGTCATCGTGGAACTGGCGGCACCCGTGCTCGGTATGCTCTACCTGGACCGCCTGATCCGCCAAGGCGGTTGGGACAAGCTCGCCGAGAAACGTTTCCTGGTCCCGGCCGGTGCCTTGGTCGCGCTGCTGCTGGCCTTTGCGATCACACCGGCGTCCTTCTTCGACTTCGTGAGCGATGCCGAGCGGGAGAACTTCAACCAGCGCATCGACAGTGGTGCCGCACCTGAGGCCCAGGTCAGCGCCTTCGTGGAGGATATCAAGGCCTACCGCATGGGCGTGTTCACCACGGATGTGTGGCGCAGCCTGGCCTTCGTGGTCGCCGGCGGGGCGCTGCTCTTCCTCTTCGGACGCCGGAAGCTCTCCTCCACTGTGCTGGTGCTGGGCCTCGGTGGCCTCGTGCTGGCCGACCTGTGGACGGTGGACAAACGCTACGTCAACAATGAGAAGGACCGCGGCCGCTACCTGAGCTGGGAGGATGAGCGGACGAACCTGCTGCCTTTCAAGCCTTCTGCGGCCGACATGGCGATCCTTGAGGCGGAATGGAACCCCAAGGCCGAGGCCGACCTGAAGACCACGCTGGAGCGCATGAAGGCCGAACGGGCCGGGAAGAACGCCCGGGACCGGATGGTGGGCAAGGAGGAGGAGCAGATCGTACGCTTCGCCAGCCTGCGGCGTAGCACCGATCACCGCGTCCTCACGCTCGCCAATCCCTTCAACGACTCGAAGGTGAGCTACTTCCACAAGAGCCTGGGGGGCTATCACGGGGCCAAGCTGAAGCGCTACCAGGAACTGATCGAGTTCCACCTCTCGCCGGCGATCCAGCGGGTGATCACCATGCTCCAGAGCGGCACATCCGTGCAGGCCATGGACAGCCTGATGGCGCAGGAGGGTGTGCTCAACATGCTGAACACGCGGTACCTGATCTACAGCAACGAGCGCCCGCCGATCCTGAACCCCAACGCCCTGGGCAGTGCCTGGTTCGTGGATGAACTGCGCTGGGTGAAGAACGCCGATGAGGAGATCATGGCCTTGGGCGAGATCGATCCAGCCCGCACGGCCCTGGTGGATGAACGATTCCGGACAGAGCTCGGCGAAGTACGTGCCATGGCAGATCCATCCGCCACCGTGACCCTGGATGACTACCGGACGAACGAACTCAGCTATACCGTGCGATCCGCACAGGGTGGCCTGGTGGTGTTCAGCGCCATCTGGTACGGAACCGATTGGGTGGCCACCATCGATGGCAAGGAAGTGCCCCATGCCCGGGCCGACTATGTGTTGCGCGCCTTGGCGGTCCCCGCCGGTGAGCATCAGGTGGTCTTCAAGGTGCGCAGTACGGCGCACGCGACCAGTCAGGGCGTTGCCTTGGTGGCGAGCATCCTGGTCCTGTTGTTCGCGCTGGGTATGGCGGTGAAGGAGTGGCGCACGGCGAAGGCCGAGGCATGAAGCGCGTCCTGATCATCAGCTACTACTGGCCACCGAACGGTGGTGCAGGGGTTTACCGCTGGTTAAAGTTCAGTAAGTACCTGCCGGAGTATGGTTGGCAGCCGGTGATCTACACTCCGGAGAACCCGGAGGTGGTGGCCGAGGACCCTGCGTTGCTGGGTGATGTGGCCGCGTCCGTGGAGGTCGTCAAACATCCCATCACCGAGCCCTTCAGCCTCTACAAGCGCTTCACGGGCAAGGCCCAGAGCGAACGGGTGCAGACGGCCTTCCTCAGCGAGCAGGGTGGCGGTGGATGGAAGGAGGACCTCGCCCTGTGGGTGCGGAGTAATTTCTTCATCCCCGATGCCCGCGTCTGGTGGGTGCGGCCATCCATCCGCTTCCTCACGCGCTACCTGAAGGACCACCCCGTGGATGCCGTGGTCACCACCGGCCCGCCGCACAGCATGCACCTCATCGGGCGTGGCCTGAAGCGGAAGCTCGGGGTGAAGTGGTTCGCCGACTTCCGCGATCCCTGGACGGACATTGATTTCTACCAGCAGCTGAGCCTGAGCACCTGGGCCGATGGGCGCCACCACCGCATGGAACGCAGCGTGCTGCGCGAAGCCGACCGCGTGGTGACCGTGAGCTGGAGCTGGGCCCGTGACCTGGAGCGGCTCGGTGGTCGGCCGGTGGAGGTGATCACCAACGGTTACGACCGGGCCGATGTCCCCGAGCCTGCCGTGGCGTTGGATGAGCGCTGGAGCCTGGTGCACATCGGTTCCATGAGCGCCACACGTGATTGTCCTGCGCTGTGGAAAGCGCTGGCCGTTCTGTGCGCCAAGGATGCGGAGTTCGCCCGCCGCTTCGTGCTGAGCTTCGTGGGTCCGGTGGATCACAGCATCATCACCAGCGTGGAAGCGGCAGGGCTTGGTGGCCACGTGGAGCGTGTGGGCAGGGTCACGCATGCAGAGGCCATGCAGGCGATGCAGCGCGCGCGGGTCCTGCTGCTGCCCATCAACGACACGCCCAACAGTGCGGGCATCCTTCCCGGAAAGCTCTACGAATACCTGTCCGTGGGGCGTCCGGTGCTGGCGGTCGGTCCGGCGCAGGGCGACATCGCGCGGGTCATCACCGGTGGGCACCTGCGGGTGGACCGTGAGCCCGATGCCGCACAGATCGATGCGATCCATGGACTGTTCACCCGGGGTGCCGTGCTGGACCGGGAGGCCTTCGGCCGCTATGACCGTCGTGTGCTGGCCGGTGAAGTGGCCAGCACCCTGGAGGACATGATCGCCGCACACTGATCATCCATCGCCACGCACCTACTTTCGCAGGGCTCTTCTGCACCGGGCACGCACTGCTCCATGGGCAATATCGCCAGACAAGCCACCCTCAACACGCTGCTCACCTACATGGGCATCGGTCTGGGCTTCGTCAATGTGGTGCTGCTCTACCCCAAGGTCCTGCAGTCCGATGAGTTCGGGCTCACACGCCTGTTGATGTCCATCGCCACGATGGCCGCGCAGATCGCGCAGCTCGGTGCCGAGAACACGGTGATCCGTTTCTTTCCCTACTTCCGCGATCCGGAACGCAAGCACCGGGGCATGTTGGGCATGCTCCTGCTCTTCGGCACGGCCTTGGGCCTGCTGGCCATGCTGGTCCTGGCCTTGTTCCACGGCACGCTGTCGGATGTGTTCTCCGATCGCAACGCGCTCTACGGTCGCTATGGCCTGCTCCTGTTGCCCTTGGTGTTCTCGGAGGTCTTCTTCATCCTGCTGCGCAGCTACAGTCGGTCGTTGCGTCGTACGGTGCAGCCCACCTTCATCCGGGAGTTCGTCCTGCGCCTGCTCCAGACACTGCTCATCGCCTACCAGGCGTGGCGGCCCATGACGTTCAGCACCTTCATGGTGATCTACACAGGGCTCTTCCTCACCACCACCATCCTGCTGGTCGTGGACCTGGCCCGCGCCGGGCATTTCGTCATCGGATGGTCCGAACGCTGGTTGCCCCGTCGCTTGCGCAAGAGCATGATGACCTACAGCAGCTTCACTTTTTCGGCCAGCCTGGCCGGGATCGTGCTCGGCAACATGGACCAGCTGATGATCGGTGCCCTGCTCGGCGATGGCCTTCGTTACGTGGCCCACTACGCGGTGGCCTTCTACTTCGGGTCCGTGATCGCCGCCCCCGGCCGCGCGCTTACACAGGCTGCGGTGCCCTCCTTGGCCGATGCCTGGAAGCGTGGCGACATGGTCTCCATCATCTCCCTTTACCGAAAGTCCTCGTTGGTGCAACTGGTGGTCTCCGGCTATCTGTTCCTGCTCATGTGGGCGGGCCTCGATGACCTGTTCGTACTGCTGCCCCCTGAATATGCCGGTGGGGCCACCGTGGCCGTCATCATCGGCCTGGCCTACCTCATCAACAGCTCCATCGGCCTCAGCGTGGGCATCATCAGCATGTCGAAGGCCTACAGGCTGGATGCGTGGAGCAGCATCAGCATGTTGCTCATCAATGCGGTGGCGAATTTTTTCCTCATCCGTTCCATGGGCATCGTGGGCGCGGCCTGGGCCACGCTCCTCTCACTCGTCTCCGTCAACATCTACCGCACCTGGTTCCTCTACCGGCGCTATGGCCTGTGGCCCTTCGAGCGGCGCACCATCTATATGGCAGCCCTGATCATCGCCGTTGCCTTGGTGGTGCACTGGCTGCCCCTCTTCACCAGCCCCATGATCGACCTGGTGGTCAGGGGGGGCATCGTCAGTGCGCTCTTCTGGCCGCTGGCCTTTTACCTGGGCGCGGCACCCGAGCTGGCCGAGCTTGCGCGCAGGCTGTGGGGTGGGGGGAAGGCTTAAGATCGGATCGCGCGGATCGCAAAGCTCAAATGCCGGTCTGTTTCATGCGTGAGCAGGATCAACTCCCATTCGTACCTCACGCAGAATTCGTGCACGGCCTCCACCACCCCATAGCGCACGCCGCCGTCCCAGTTTCCTGTCACGTAGTCATGCCCGGCGATGATGCCGCCCGGTTTCACCTTGAGCCTGCATAGTTCAAGCTCTTCGGCCGTCACCGAATAACCATGGTCGGTATCGATATAGACCCAGTCGAAAGTCCCATCCGGGTATCGCTGCAGCACATCCGTTGATCGCCCAAGGTCGATGTGCACGCGCTCTTCGGCGATCTCCCGTTGGAGCTTGTCGCGTACCACCTGTTCCAGCCCACCATGGTAGCGGGTGCTCGACCACATGTCGATGAGGTGCAGCCGCTCGGGCCGTGTGATGGCCAGGATCTGTGCGGAGAAATCTCCATGGTCGACACCGGCCTCCGCCACGGTCCCACCCTTCGGCAAGGCATCCAGGAAGGCGGCCCGGTCCGTCACCACCCTGAGGTTGGCGATGTGCCGTGGCGCCAGCTCCACATGCGGGATACGCTTGCTCTGAGCGGTCCGCACCTTGCTCATGAGCTGGTTCAGGGAACGGTAGGCCGGTTTGAGGAGAAGGTCGCGGATCGGGTTGCTCATGGATATTCAGTGGGGTTGATCACTGTCGATGGACCGGGTCTTCCGGCCGTAGTATTTGCGCAGCAATGCGGCCAGGTCCATGGTTTGGTAAACAGGGCGGCGATCATCGGGAAGGAGTTCCAGGAACCGGGTATTGTCCACCGTGAAACAACTACCTGCATCCACCTCTCGCAAATGGGTGCGCTGGCCCAGCACCTCCTCCATCGTGTGCACCAGTTCGGGTATGGGGAATGCATGACCGCCACAGACGTCGATCGTGGATCCTTTCAATGCGGACAGTTGGAAGAGCAGGCGCAGGTCGGTCGAAACATCCTCCACATCGAGCAGGTAGCGGCAGGCCCGCATGTGGATGTCGAAGGGTTGGCCACTGACGATGCGGTCCCTCAGGAAATTCGTCAGCGTGTGCGGGTTCGAAGTGCGACCCACCAGGTTCGGCAGGCGCACGATGAGATGGTCGGCATGTCGCTCACGCACCAGCGCTTCCATCTGCAGCTTGTGCGCCACGTAGGGCGAATACCTGAGCGTGGGGTCGTAGATGCTGCAGGAACTGAAATAGATGAACCGTCCATGGTCCACGGGCTGTATTTCGATCAGGAGCCTTTCCCGAGCGAAGACCTGAGGTTCGCTTTCGCTGGATCGGCTTACTCCGGAAGCGAAGACATGAACACGGTCATCGCTGGCGAGGTCCATGAACGCATGGGCGATCATTCCACTACCGGTGACCATCAGCACGCATGGGATAAGGTCGCCTGATGATCAGGGGTAGATTTGCCGACCATGACGGAGGGAACTGCACGCACACGGATCAAGGTGGTCTATTGCACGAATGTGATGGCCTCTTTTGCCCGGAACGACATCGCGTTGTTGCAGCGTCATTGTGATGTTCACGTGTTCCTCTTCGAGCCGTCGCGCAAGATACTTACTCCGTGGGTGCTGCTCCGGCAGCTGTTCTTCCTGTTCCGTTGGTTGCCCGGAGCTTCCGTGAGCGTCACGCAGTTCTCCGGCTACCATGCTGTCCTTCCCGTGGCGCTTGGCAGGCTGTTCAGGGTGCCTTCCCTGCTGGTGCTGGGTGGCACGGAATGCGTGAAGTTCCCGTCCTTCAACTACGGGGATCATGTGCGCACATTGCTAGGAGCCTGTACCCACTGGGCCTTGCGAAAGGCCACACACCTGGCCCCCGTGGATGCTTCCCTGGTGGAGGCCACCTACACCTATGCCCCTCACCCTCGGGATCCGGTCCGTCAGGGTTATCGCGGGTTGTTCCCCGACATCCGCACGCCGCATACCGTCCTAGCCTATGGTTATGATGCGGAACGCTTCGCGCCCCAAGGGGAGCGGAGGCCAGGGACATTCCTGACGGTGAGCCGGATGAACGCCCCCAACTTCTTCCGGAAGGGTGCGGACCTGATCTTCGAGATGGCGCTCAGGTTCCCCGATCTGCGCTTCACCATCGTCGGGGACACGCCGGGTATGGTCTATCCACCCGTGCCGCCCAATGTGGAACTGGTGCGTGCGGTGGCCTACGAGGACCTGCCCAGGCTGTACGCCGCGAACACGTTCTATCTGCAGCTCAGCATGTGGGAAGGGTT
This sequence comes from Chryseobacterium gleum, assembly GCA_945872795.1. GTDB lineage: Bacteria > Bacteroidota > Bacteroidia > Flavobacteriales_F > PHOS-HE28 > PHOS-HE28. The sequence goes on along the minus strand of CAMCAZ010000001.1, from coordinate 24,332 downwards.
CCCGAGCGCACCCTGTGAAGCGATGCTCAGCGGCTGTGTGCCGGTCGTGAGCTCGGTGGCCGCTCTACCCGAGATCGTGGGAGATACGGGCTTGGTCCTGGAACACAAGGATGCGGATGAACTGGAACGCATCATCCGGAAGGCCCTGACACTCGACACAGAGGCCATGGGCCGACGCGCCCGTGAAAGGATCATGCAACGCTGGCCCAGGGAGCATCGCATGCAGTTCCTTCAACTGGTCCAGCGCCTGGCGAAGCAGGAGTGATCGTACAGGTGGACCTGGGCCGAGGGGGCTCAGGGAGTGCGCCGCACCCACACCTGTGTCCGGAAGAAGAACGCCACGTAGCCGCGGACCTGCAGCTTCCCGTCCTCCAGCCAAAGCTTGCAGTCATAGACCTTGCCGGTCTCGGGGTCCAGGATGGTGCCATCCTCCCACGTGTCGCCATCGGCCTTCATTCCACGGATGATCTCGAGCCCCACGATGCGTTTGTTCTTCCGGTCATCGGTGCACTTCTCGCAGACCTTGTCCAGCTTACTGCGATCATGGAGGTCGACGATCCGACCGCTGAGCACGCCGTTGCTCATCGTGATCTCCACCACACTCCGTGGCTTTCCGGTGTTGTCGTCGATGGTGGTCCATCGCCCCAGCACTCCGGCATTCGCGGGTGGTTGGGCCAGGGCGAACAGGGGCAGGACGATCAGGGCATGGATCAGAAGTGTACGCATGGTCGTTCAGAATGTGCGTCCGATGCCCACCACGTAACGGAACGCGAAGTGGTCCGTTTCCCCGGCGGGCAGTGCCGAGAGGAACAGGGGCATGTCGAAGCGGATGGTGAGGGGTTTGATGTCCACGAGCGGACCGAAACGTTTGATGGTGAAGGCCAGGCCGGCCCCTGCATCGGCACGGGGCGCCGCCAGTTCGAGGCGTTCGCGATCGTTGACGACCATGCGGTAGCCCATGACGCCGACATCGCCGAAGAGGTAAACGTCCAGGTGGAGGTAGCGCGCGAGCTTGCCGGGTCTCCAGCTCACGAGGCCATCAAGGTCCAGTTCGGCACTGGCGGCCGCGCCGGTATTCCCGGCATAGGTCTGGATCACCTGTCCCTCTTCGATCTCCTCCGGGGCAAGGTATCCGGCATATCCGCGCAACCCCAGCCCACCACCGGCGTGGAAGTGGTTCGTGGCAGGGCCAAGGCCCAGCCAGTCGTAGGGCACGAAGCCGATGCTGCGCGTGTACTTGTTCTCCATCATCTCCTCGGGTGATGCCCCGGCGAGGTAAAGCCCGCTCTCCATGGGCGTGTGCCCGGTGCCGAACTGCCCGAAACCGCGGGTCCTCACTTGGAAAGGACCCAGGTCGCTGATGTTGATGGCGCTGAGCCGGAGCTGGGCATAACGGGCATCGGAACCCACAGTGGAATTGCGGAGTTCAGCGAGCAGGTTGCCCGTGCCACGGCCGTAGTTGTAGCGGTGCCGCAGCGAAAGGTTCACCGTTCCGTTCAGCTGGTCGAGGTTCCACAGGTCGGGATAGAGCAGGTAGGTGAGGTCACTGCTGTCACGTCGCATCAGGTACACCAGTTCCACCTGGGCCTCGGTGCGCCCGTTCGGCAGGGTGTATTGGAACCCACCGCCGTAGCGTTGCATACCGTCCAACACACGTGCATGGACGAACGTGGAGGAGCCTTTCAGGACCTTCTCGGTGCCGTTCTCGTAACGGAAGTTGATGGAGATGGGGTCATATCCCGTATCGGTGTTGCCCGGCACGGGGTCGAACTGCACCGCGGCATTATTCGGAGGGAGGTGCTGGCCCATGCCGGTGTTGAGCCATGCGCTGAAATGCAGCTTGTGCTTGTAACGCATGTAGCTGCCGTTGAAGTGCACGCCGGCCTTCACGCCATCGTAGCCGTTCCACCAGAGATCGGGGCGCACGAAACCTTCATAGGTGCGCCGGTCCGGGCGTGTCCAGAGGTGGTGGTCGAAGGTGACATTCACAGGTGGCGTCAAGCGGTCGTTGAGCTTGTTCGCATCCGCAAGCCGGTCGCTCGGGTCAATGATCACTTGGTCGATGCCCGAGGGGATGTTCACCCGTGCGGTATAGTCGCGCTGCAGTTGGTCGTAGCCGATCCACCGTGGAAGCACGCTGTCCGTGGTCAGCTTCACATCCCACATATTGGGGATATGAAGGTTGTGCACGCTGCCATTACGGGCAATGACCTGCAGGTCGATGGGCATCTGCAGGTCACCCACCCGTCGCAGGGTGATCTCCTGGCCATCCTCCTTGAAACGTCGTTTCACACCTTTCACAGCATAGTCGATCCGCTTGCCCGTGTCGATCCACTGGTCGAAGAACCAGTTCAGGTCGCGCTTCGTGTGGTCGGTGAAGCTCTGCCGCATGTCCTCGGGATAGGGATGGCACATGCGCCACTGGTCGAAATAGTGACGCATCGCTGATAGGAACAGCTCATCGCCCAGGGTGTACTGGAGGTTGTAGAGCATGGTGGCGGTCTTGAAATAGGCATGTCCGTATCCGCCCTGTCCACGGGCCTCGCCATACCCGAACTCGTCGCTGTGGGTGTTGATCGCGGGCAGCCGGTCACGCACCGCATCACGTTGGTAGCCGTAGTACACCTCGCTTTCCCGCACCAGTTCAGGAGGGCGATGCCGGGCCTCGTAGCGGGTGGCCGGAGCCTCGCTCACCAGGGTGTCACCATCGATGCGTTCCAATCCCCAACTGGTCAGGAACTGGGTGAAGCCTTCGTCGAGAAAGGCGCGGTAGGTCTCATTGTTGCCCACCATGCCGTAGAACCAGTTGTGGCCCACCTCGTGGACCAGCAGGCCGCGGTAGTCGGGATCCCTTCCGCCATCAAGTGTCAGCATGGGATACTCCATGCCGTCGCGGGCATCGGCCACGATCATCTTGGGGTAGGCGTACATGCCGAAGTCGGTGCTGAACACCTCGATGATGCGCGCGGTGTAGGAAGCTGCGTTCTGCCATCCGCTGGCATGAGGTTCCTGTGCCAGGGCCACACAGCGCACGCCGTTCCATTCCGCTTCTCCGATGCGGTAGGTGGGGTCCGCGGTGAAAGCGAAGTCATGCACGTTCTCGGCATGGAAGCGCCACACCTTGCGTTTGCCGGGTTCGATGGGTATGATCTCCGAGGGGGCCTCGTTCCACGGTTTGTCCTTGAAATTGGCGATGTCGAGCCTGGCCCGCAGCTCCGCCGGCAGGACCTCTTCGCGGTTCTGCAAATGGCCGGTGGCGTCGAGGATGTAGTGATGCGGCAGGTCGAGGTCCACGTCGAAAGTGCCGAAGTCACCATAGAACTCGTTGCCCAGGTGCTGCTGGGTGTCCCATCCGGCCCGCCGGTCGTACACCGCTATCCGGGGATACCAGTGCACGCCATCATAGTGTTTGTAGCCCCAGGCGTTGAAGAGCTTCATGCGGCGCTGGATGTCCTTGGCCCAGTGGGTGGTGAACCCGATGCGGAACACCGCGCGTTCACCCGGTGGCAGGGCCTGTGCCAAGTCCACTTTCAGCACCGTGTTGTCCTGCTCCGTACGCAGGGTGTTCGCGCCGTCCGTGAGAGAGGTGATCCGGGTGCCGGTATAATCCTCGCGGGGTGGTGAGTTCCTTCCGTCATTGTCCAACAGGTCGGCGTAGGATCCTGGCGTGTAGGCTTCCTGGTAGAGGTGGAAGAACACGTGGCGCAGCGTGTCGCCGGAATTGTTGTGGTAATAGAGGGTCAGATCACCCTCGATCAGGTCCTGTTCATCGTCCAAGCGCCCCTTGATCACATAGTGCACATCCTGCTGCCAGTAGCCGGGATGGGGTGGCCGGTTCTTCCAGTAATGCGGGTTGTCGGCGTTGCGATACGTGTTCGGCGGCCGCTCGGCATCAAAGCGTTGGGCAGCGACGAAGCTGGCCAGAAGAAGGACCGGGAACAGGAAAAGGATGCGCATGGCTCGTCCAAGATATCCGATCCTTCAGGAGCGGCGTCGTTCGCCCCGTGCCAGCAGCTTGTCGCTATGGTGTGCCCGGGCACGGGTGATGCTGATGTTCAGTTCATACCCCACGAGCAGGGCGATCATGTTGAAGTAGATCCAAAGCTGGACGGCCAGGATCGCACCAATGGAACCGTATAGCGCATTATAGTCGGTGATGTTGCTGAACACGTACGCGAGCGCTTGGGATACCAAGAGGATGAGGAAAACGGCCAGGATGGAACCGGGAGTGAACGTGCGGAAGCGCTTGGCCGTGGGATCGCCGGCCATGTAGAGCAGCGAGACCGAGACCATCACGAGCAGGATGGACAGGACCCACTTCAGGGCGATGAGCAGGTAGACCTCGATGCTGGTGGTGAGCACGGAAAGGTCCAGCAGTTTGCCGAGCAGTACGCCACTGATGGAGAAGAGCGGGATGGCGATCACCAGCAGGATGGTCAACGCAAGGAGGAGACCCAGACTGAGCAGGCGTTGTTTGAGGGCGCTATGCCATTTGGTGAGGTTGGTGCTCCCGCTGAAGCCCTCCAGGATCGCATCGATGCTGTTGCTGGCGAGGTACAGGCCGGAGATGAAGCTCACGGACAGCAGGGTGCCATGCTTCTTCAACAGCAGGTCATGCAGGGTGCTTTCAATGAAGCGGTACACCTCGATGGGCATCATCTCCCGGAAGGTCTCCAGAAGCCTGTGCTGCAGATCGGGGATGGGGATGTAGGGGATCAATGTGAGCAGCACGATGACCGCCGGGAAGAAGGCCAGGAAGAGCTTGAAGGAGATGGCCGAGGCGCGCGTGATCAAGCGGCCCTGGGCCAGTGCCGACATGAAGAAGCGCAGGATCTGGAACAGGCTGAAGCCCTCGAAGCCCGGTGGAACGATCCGTTGGGTCCACCCGGTCAAGGCACGGAATGTCCGCGAAAAGAGCACCTTCCGCTTGAGCCGTTCCACCATGGAGCTAAAGGGCTTTCAGGCTCAGGTCAAGGCTGGGCACGCTGTGAGTGAGCGCACCCACGGAAATCATGTCCACGCCGGTGACGGCGTAACTGCGGATGGTGGACAGGTTGATGCCTCCGGAAGCTTCGGTCTCGTAGCGCCCAGCGATCCTGTCCACCGCCACCTTGAGCTGTTCCGGGGTGAAGTTGTCCAGCATGATCCGGTCCACTCCCCCGGTCACCAGCACCTGCTCCACTTCCTTCATGTTGCGGGTCTCCACCTCGATCGGCAGGTCCATCTCCTTCATCGTCAGGTAGGCATGCGCAGCGGCGATCGCCTGAGGTATACCACCGGCGAAGTCGGCATGGTTATCCTTGATCATGATCATGTCGTACAGGCCGTTCCGGTGGTTGTGCCCGCCACCGATGCGTACCGCCCACTTTTCCAAGGCACGCATGCCCGGCGTGGTCTTCCGCGTGTCCAGCACCCTGCAGCCCGTACCCTCCACGGCCTCCACGTAGCGATGGGTGAGGGTGGCGATGCCGCTCATGCGCTGCATGAAGTTCAGCACCAATCGTTCGATGGTCAGGATACTGCGTGCAGGTCCCATCAGGGTGAATGCCACATCGCCCACGTTCACGCGGGCACCGTCCTCCAGGAAGGGGCGCAGGTTCAGCTCCGGATCGAAACGCTGCACGATGGAGCGGGCCAGGTCCATGCCGGCCAGCACCCCGTCGGCCTTGATCAACAGACGCGCGGCGCCCCTGGCATCTGCAGGTATCGTGGACAGCGCGGAATGGTCACCATCCCCGATATCCTCCTTGAGCGCCAGCTCGATCAGTTCCGCAGTTCCCGGTGGAAGCACGGTCAAAGATCGTTCTTACTGGCTTCAATACGCAACTGTTTGACCTGCATGAGATCACCGGTCTTCTTCAGGAAGAAGGTGACGCGGAAATAGCCGTTGCGCGTGCGCAGGATGCCGATGTAGTACTTGTCCCCGAACTTGCTCACCCCGCTATGTTCGATGACCATGTCCACCGGAGGGTGGTCGTTGAAGAACTTGCGGATGATCTGCTCGGCCTGGGCCTTGCTGTACACCTCCGAGGTCTCCTTGACGGTCAGGTCGATGTTGGGGATGAACTGCTCGGCCAGTTCCTTGGCATTGCCGGTCTTCATGGCCAGCACCACCTTGTCCCGCGTCGGGTCCTGTGCCCGGAGGCCCAGGACCAGCAGGAGGGATGCCAGGAACAGGAGGGAACGGTTCATTACTAGGGTCATTTGTGCCGAAATTTGCAAATACCGGGCCAATGTCGGGCACGTGCCCGCCACGAATTACCAACAAAGACCAGTCCATGAAGGTCAGATTGATCTGGGTGGGGCGCACCGTTCGGGGCCCTGTAAGCGATGGTCTGCGGGAATACCTGGACCGGCTGGCCCGCACCATGGTGGTGGAGGAGGTGGTCGTTCCCGAGGCTGGAACAGGCGCGCCGGCCTATCAGCAGCGGGTGGAGGGCGAACGCCTGCTGGCCGCGCTCAAGCCCGGGGAGCGGGTGGTGGTGCTGGATGAACGCGGAGCGTCCATGACCAGTCCGGAGTTCGCAGGCCGCCTGGGCAAATGGAGGGACCAGGGCGTCCGCCAGGTGGCCTTTGTGATCGGAGGGGCCTATGGTATGCCCGAGGAACTGCGCCAGCGGGCGGACCTGGTGCTGGCGCTTTCGCCCATGACCTTCCCCCATCAACTGGTGCGCGTTCTTTTCGCCGAGCAGCTCTACCGGGCGTTCAGCATCCTTCAGGGGACAGGGTACCATCATTAACGCCGAGCCAACGTTGAAAATGCACTGGTCGCAAGGGGCGGAGATGGCAAGGTGGCGATCTGTTCGAGGGCCCCTCCGCTCCATGGTTTGCAGGCAGGTCATCCTGAGCATGGTCAGATGGGCTCTGGGCTTCCTCCGGGAGACCAACGTGGGGGCTCAAGTCGGGCTTCATTGGTTGGCCTCGGTGCCCGGATGCCTGATGGTACGTGTATTCCTTGGAAATGGAATTATATGGGATCAGTGGTCGGTCGGTATATCGCGTGATGGGGCCATGCGCAGTTTACACGGCGTCTATCTTTGATCACGATGTATGGATCCGGCTCCGGTCGCCCCCTTGAGATCGCCTTCTGGGAATTCCCGGTACTCGTCATCTTCATCGCGGTGGTGGGAATGGTTCACTCCCGGAAGAAGAACTTGGAGATCGCGAAGCATTCGGAATACAAGTACTACTTGTGGGGGCTCTATTCCAAGATCCTTGGAGGTGTGGCCTTCGCCATGATCTATGTCTACTATTACGGCAATGGTGATACGGTCAGTTTCTTTCTGTCCAGTGTTCCTCTGGTGGAATTGTTCTTAAAAGATCCTGGGCTCTATTTACAGGCTCTTTTTGCCGATAATTCCATGGAGAACAGATATCGGTTCTTTGATGGCAGTACGGGTTATCCGCTCGGATATATATACGTCGATACACGGTCCTATTTTTTGGTCCGTCTGATCAGTCCTTTGACAGCCTTGGCCTTTAAAAGCTTCCTGCTCACTGGGGCTCTGGTAAGCACCTTGGCATATGGCGGGGTCTGGCGTTTGTACCGGACCTTGGTGCACTACTATCCATTGCTCCAGAACAAGCTGGCCTTCGCCGTGTTGTTCATGCCTTCTTGTCTGTTCTGGGGCTCTGGGATCATCAAGGATACATACACCTTTGCATCACTTTGCTGGTTCGTTCATGCATTGGACAATATATTTTTCCAGAAAAGGAATCGCACCAGTTCCTGGTTCGCGGTACTGCTGTCTTCGGTGATCATGATCGGCATGAAGCCGTACATCTTCATGATGATCTTTCCTGCCAGCTTGTCCTGGTTGCTTTATCACCGCGTAGCACGCATCCGCAATGCATTGGTCAGGGTCCTTGTGCTACCTGTCGCGTTCGTGCTTTTTGGCACGCTGACCTTGATGACGCTCAACGCGTTGGGTGACAATCTTTCAAAATTCTCGTTAGACAGGGTCTTGGAGACCATGGTCGTGAGTCAGGCTGATATGAAACGAGGTCAGCAGTATGGGGATAATTACTTCGATCTGGGTGAGATCGAGCCCACATGGTCCAGTGTGTTCTCCAAGGCCCCTGCAGCCACCTTTGCGGGGTTGTTCATGCCATCCTTCTTCCAGGTGGACAACGTGGTGATGCTCATGGCTGCGCTTGAGAACGCTTGGTTGTTACTGTTTTTTGTCTCCATACTGGTCCAAAGCAGGTTGCTCCACTTTTTCGCGTTGCTCCGTTCGAATCCACTTTTGCAGATGTTCTATGTGTTCGCCTTTGCTTATGCGTTCATGATCGGTGTGACCACCCCGAACTATGGTGCGCTGGTGCGCTTCAAGATCCCCTTGATACCGTTATTTGTATCAGGAATGTACATAACTGCGTACATCTTGAATGAACGCAAGGTCATGATCGCCAGTGGAAAGCGATTCGATTTCGGCGTCTATTCTGACGGCGATCCTAAACGGTTCTTCGCAAGGACTTCTGATCCCGTTGGAACAATGGGCCGAAAACGGCCGGCAAGTTGAGTGTCCCTGTACGCACCCCCTCTTTAGGCGCAGTAGTTGTGAAAGGGACAGAATAGTGTCTTAAGCGCTTGGTGGACAGTGCTGTTGATACACCGACACGGCTCTCGAACACGAATCAAAGCGTTATGCCTTGTGCCCGTTCTCCTTGGCTATTGACGTGTGGTCAATACTTTGATACTGTCCCCCGACCGCGTGACACTCAACAAGAAATTGATACAATTCTTAAGCATCTTTAAGAGTACATTTTTTTCGATGCTGGTGCGGATCAGTTGATCATCATTACCTGAATCCGTATTATCCTGTTGGGTTGACGTCAGACTCGCTCGTATTCGCATGATGCTCACACCCGTGGTTGCCAGCTGTATTTTTCTGAAGCCTGCGCGACCCAGCGCATTTCCAATGGTGGACGCAGTGTACAGGTTCAAGTGCTCCGGGTAGTTCACAATGGTCCAGCCGCTGCCTGCGATCTTTCGACTGAGCGCATTGTAGTTGGGGGTGGTGAAATACAAAGCCCCCCCGGGTCGCAGTAGTTGATGAAAATACGTCAATTCCTCTTGCGGGTGTACCAAATGCTCAAGGACTTCGAAACTGGTCACCAGATCGAATGTTCCGGGTTCATAATTCCGGACATCCAAGGGCCCTTGTCGCATGTGGATCCCCCGAGCAGCACACGAATCGACCACACCTTGGTCATATTCGGTTCCATGAACTTCCCATCCGCGTTCACTGGCCACATCCAAGAAAAACCCACTTCCACAGCCAACGTCGATCAATCGCCCGGTGGACCTGTACTTCTCGAATTCATCCAGCAGCTGATGAAAACGGATCCGGGTGACGGTGTTAAGTTCGGCACGGATCGGATAGCTACTGTACATCGCGTCCAATTCCGATGAACTGGGTTCGCGTGAAGCAAAGGCCATTCCACAATCCAAACACTTGACAAAGTAGTGCTTGGTATACTGCTCGATCCCGGAGGATCGTTCGCCGCCGCAAACAGGGCAGGGACGTTGCATATGTTCCACGGCGTACAAGATAGCAAGCGCAAGTTGCCCTGACGAGTTGATCATTGATGTGGAGGTCGTGCCCAAGGGATAAGGGGGGCATGGTCAACCCATCGTCCGCACGTGAACGTATGGGTATTCTGCCCGGACCCTGAATGCGGCAGGGGTGAGCACTTGGGGAGAAGAGAAACGGTCCCCTCTTAGGGAGCCTCGGGCACGTGTTACAGGATGGCCCCGTAGACGTCTCTGGCCAGGTCTATGGATTTGTACTCTCGGGCCAACCCGGTAATGGCGTTGCGGTGTGCTGGGTCCGCCAGAATGCTCCGGATCATCATGATGGCCTGGTCAAGATCATGGAGGTCGCCGCTGAAGGTGCTGCCTCCGATCCCTTTGCGCAGAAGCTTGTACTCGTCGGAAATGCCATCGGTCATGAGGATGGGTAGTCCACTGGCCCAATATTCGCCATTCTTTATCGGGCATTGGTACCGTTTGATCGGGGAAGGTTTGATGGTGCTGAATGCCAGGTCGGCCGCTGAAAGGTAGTTCGGCACATCCACGTGAGTGGCAATGAGCACGCGCAGTCTATGGATGTCGATTCCAGCATCTTGAGCCTTTCGAATGATCACTTCCCGGTCGGTCGGTGAAAGAACAATGATGTACAGATCTTCGAAGAAATGAAAGGAGCGGGCAAAGACCGTAAATGCCTCCTTGTCGAGATAGAGCCCCCCGAATTTGCCAACGTATATACCGACCGTGGCGGTCATTGGAATGCCAAGTTCAGACCGGATGCGTGCACGCTCATGGGGCTGGTATCTGAATATGAAAAGATCGGTGATCGATGGAATGACCTTGATCTGTTCGACAGGTCGACCTGCCGCAATGAGGTCATCGCGATGGTTGTGCGTGACCGTGATGATGTGTCGGGCGTGTTTCACTTGGACCCTTTCCATCCAGTGGGAGAACAAGTACCGAAGTCCGTTCCTTTTCCATACTCCACATTCGAGCATATACGTCGAGTGAGGCTCAAAGGACTCGACGATATAGGGCGTTCCAGTGAACAGGTTCACGATCTGCGCGATCGCTCCTGCCATGGAGGCCTTGGCGAAGATCAGGTCGATCTTCCTCTTTCGATCCAGATGGAGGATCAGACGAATAGCTGACAGTAGAAGTAGGACCTTGGAAAGGATGAAGAAGTACTGTGCAACGGGCTTTACCTGATGGAGGATGACCTTGGGGATGTCCAGGTCAACCTGAGGAAGATGGTTGCTGGTGGTTTCCAAAGTCACCAGATGGATCTCGCTGATATCCTCCCGCTCCGCCAGTATTTTCAGGTATGGGAATACTGCGGCTGCTGTCAATGGTTCCCTCAGGCTCCAGTAGCTCAGGACGAGTATGTTTCGTGCTATCATATGGAGGCCCCTTTAGTTGGCTTGCGCCTCAGCAGCACGCGTATCGCATCGAAGGGCATTCCCCGTTTCAAGAATCCCCTGAACATGACCCGCCTTATCCGATTCCATAGAGCATCCAAGCGTTCCTGGTCCGGAGCTGGTGCCAAGGAGGACGCTGATCGGTAGAGATCCATATAGCCTTTATCCAAGGCTTTGATGTTGGACATGGCTGAACCATGTCCGGAGCGATAATGAAGGATGACCTCGGGAGTGAACGTATAATTGCCTTCGCGGGCAATTGAAAGATAGAAGGCAAGATCCTCGCCATGACTGATGTGTTCCGGAAATCTGGCGTCAGTGGCACTGCAGCGTCGGATCATCCAACTTAGGCCGAAGAAAACCGTTGGGCTGAGCTCCATCAAACGGGCGAACGGTGGGCCTATGAATGCAGGTCTGTGCAGTGGGGTCAACTTTCCGGTACGATTGTCCCACCTATCAACGCCGCCGTCTGCAAAAAGTATGTTCTGGTCATTCTCCAGCAGCAGCACACGGGATTCCAAGCTCCGTGGCGTCAAGTGGTCATCGGCGTCCAGAAAGCAAAAGTACGCTCCTTTGATGTGGTCAAGTGCCAGGTTGCGGGCCCTGCTCACGCCTCGCTCGGGTTCATGGTGTATGGATATACGGGGGTCCTTGAACTGTGCGATAATATTGAGTGTCGCATCCGAACTACCGTTGTCCGTAATGATCAATTCCCAGTTCTGCCAGGTCTGTGCCAGAACCGAGCCTATTGCTTCCCCGATATAGGGAGCAGCATTGAGCGCGGGCATGATGATGCTGATCAGTGCCTGTGCCATGGGTTCAGGGTCGGCAATGGTCCATTGCCATGATCTCTTGTAATCGTGTCCACAAGGGGCGCCGTTGTACTTCCTCACGCGTGGTCCTTCCCCATTGAACGAATGTCTCCGCCAGTTCAGCGGGGTCCTTTGTGTAGGTCAGCATGCCAAGGCTCACGAGGTCCGGGTATAAATTCAGTGCGTTGGGGTCCAATGCCACAGAATGCACACCGGTCATAGCCGCTTCGCGGATCACAGACGAGAAGCAGGTCACATGGAGCAACGCACGGTTCAGTGATACAGTAATGGAGGTCTGGCGCGGGTCTTCTACCTCAATACGGTCGCTTACTCCCTTGCTGGCCGCCCATTGCATGATATGATGATCTTGCAACTGGTCACTGGGATGAAGTCTGAATACCCAGCGCAGCGATGAAGGGGATGCCTTGATGGCTGATCCAAGGCCCAAGGGAAAGGGGGCGGTGAGTGGTTGCATACTGAATAGGATCCGATCTGGTGTTACCGGTATCGCATTTACTGCTCTATTCGGATATCCTTCAAGCCAGGGGGACCCACCGACATACGGGATGTGAATTCCCTGAGGTGCCCATGACCGGATATTCGCGGCACTCGCCTCGTCCCAGCACCAGAACGAGGAAGGTATGCTACTGCATCCAATATCGGGCAGCCCGTGCCAGGCGCCATAGGCAAGATGTGATGGCCCCTGAACCCCATGCTGTAGGTCGGTGCATGGAATTCCCATGCGTGAGCATAGATGAGCGATGGCCATATTGTCTGCGCTGTACCAACACGTAACGAACACATGTGCCGGTCGAATGCGACGGAGAAGGCGACCATACCAACTGAGGTACATACGGAAGTTGTGGACGGCCCTATCGAGTTTGTAAATGGTGGCTGGCGGGAAATTCCGCTCAATTCCCGTGATCAGGTCCTGTGCACCTGTCATTTCGGCCACAGGTGTGGGGCGCTTTTTCCAATGCAGGAAGGCCGCCATGCGGAACGGAGCTTGTACATGCAATACGCTCATTCCCGCAATGGCTTTGAATGGCTTCTCGGGTAACTCGTCCTTGACGACCAGAACACTCTTTAAACCTCCAGTCGTGGCTGCCTCCATCAAGGGATGGGCGAATTTGTCCACCATGCCATCTGGAGTATTGGCTTGGTATATTCTGCTATTGAGGAAAAGTAAGGGTCGGTCATTTCGTGAATCCAACAGATCCATGGAACCAATGATGGCCTTGAAAAACATGGCCAACCTTCCATTGGTCTTTCCGGAGTGCGGTGTCACGGCGGGGGCAACCTCATCACTCAGCATACGGCCACCCAATGTCATGCGCAATAAAGGCCATATCGGGGCCCCATCCACTTCTAGTTGGTAAGGGCGGTAAGCCTCTTCCACGCGCTGGATCCGGGCCAACAGATCTTGCCGGTCGGTCATCCCCTGAACCATCGTCGCTGACGTTCCAATTCCTGTTCCACCTCTCGTCCACGTCTCTGAAAGAAATCCTGCAGACGATCTTTGGCCTGTTCATCAAGGTCCCCTTGCACATGCATTCTATTGATCTCCTTTAGTTCAGGCATGGTGCGCAGGCTGTGGATAACATCACGAAGGTCCGGCATTCCCGGATGCAGGCTGAAAAGGCCCCGCATCAGTTCCAGGTCCTCGAGGTAATCCACAGTGAGGCGCATTGTCGGCATGCGCAGGGACTCTTCAGCTTGAACCATGACCACGTCGAACAACTCCGGCCGGTTCAGGAGATAGCCCCAAAAGCCGGTATCCTCTTCCTCCTTGGTGGCAAGCAAGGTCTCCAAGGCGGGCCTGCTGATACCATAAGGAGAGCAGCCGATCGGGAGGCCTTGGTACCTGACAAGGTCGTGGCCTTCAGCGATAAGGTCTCGGATACGAAGGCAATGGTCCACCTGAAAGATCGGATTCTCTCCGGTTTGCCCCACGAAGCCCACTGCATTGCGTTCGCGACATGCGCCACAAAGCCGGAGCAGAATGTCTTCCGGGTGTCCCCGGAAAACACTGATACCATGTCTTGCTGAAACGTTGACCAATTCATCATCCATCGGCAGTTGCGATGTACAGAGGATGACCTGCTCCCGCCCAAAAGCCTTGATGCCTCTTTCAATGACCTTGCTGATCACTTCTGTACCATCCAGTTCCTGGAGGAGTTTCTTGGGCAGGCGAACGCTGCTCAGGCGTGCCGTTATGAGGAAGGGAATGTTCGGACCGGAGTTCATGGTCGGGTTCGGTTGGTTGCAAGTACCTGTCGCAAAGGAATGGATGGTTCAGGGCCGAGCACAGGAAGATCTGCAGGGTTGCTCTGTGGTCCGACCTTAGCGCGGTGATCCATCGTGCATGCCAGCCCGTTGCAGGTCATCGTGCCTTCCAATATCGAACCAATACCCCTCGATCGGGAAGGCATGCACACGGCCCTTGCGGTCCAAGATGTCCTGGAGGAGCTCGGTAGCCTGGTAAGGTCTGCCCTCGGGCACTTGGGCCAATGCGCGATCGTGGATCATGTATATGCCTGCATTGCACGGAAAGGAGAGCGATGGCTTCTCGCGCAGGGCCAGTACGGTGTCCTCATCGAGGTCCATGACGGCGTAGGGAAGGTCGACCACATGGGCCGTGGTGGCCAGCGCCAGGTCGGCATCGCGTTCCTTGAACAGGGTGTACATGGCGGCCAGGTCGATGTCGGTCAGGAGGTCGCTGTTCATCATGAGCACATGCCCAGGGCCCCGTTCGCGCAGCATGGCCAAAGCTCCTGCCGTACCTAGGGGCGTGTCCTCTTCCAGGTAGCTCAATCGCAGGCCGTATTGCCGGCCATCCCCGAGGTGGTCCATGATCATCTCCCGGAGGTAATTGACCGAGATGGACACGTCCTCGATACCGCTTCGGCCCATCAGTTCCAGCGCATGTTCGATGATCGGTCTTCCCCGGACGGGGATCAGGGGCTTGGGGAGGGAGTCGGTATAGGGCTTCAGGCGCATCCCACGGCCACCGGCCATGATCAGTGCGCGCAAGGGGAGGACGGAATCGATCGTGGCGAGGTCCACTACCCGCAACAAACGTTGCTCGTGGTCCACGATGGGGAGTGATCGGATGCCGATGGCGGTGAGCTCCTTGATCAGCCCAATGGCCTCCTGCCCCTGCACCAGCCTGCGAGGGGCGGGGTTCATGGCCAAGGCCACGGAGGTTTCCATGGTAACGCCGGACAGGATCGCTCTGCGTATATCCCCATCGGTCACACTGCCACAGAGCCTTCCTTCCTCATCGACCACCAGCACGGTCATTGGACCGCCGCTCTGGTTCAAGGCCTCCAACGCCTGGCGTATCGTGGCGTTGGGGTGAATGGTTCGGTGCTTGATCGCTTTCATGTTCAAGGGACCAACAAGGCCATCATCCGTTCGGCGGAATGCCCATCGCCGTAAGGCGAAGTATGGCTGACGGGAGGGGCTTGTTCGATAAGTTCCACAGCGGAAAGAATGGACTGTGCCTGGATCGGACAGCGTACGATATTGGGGGTGACCAGACGACCGGTCTGTCGTTCCCCGACATCAATGACGGGCTTTTGGAGAAAGGATGCCTCCACATAGCCGCTCGAACTATTACCGAGCAGGAAGGCGGCGTGCTTCATGCAGGAGAGGTAGCCCAACGCGCCCAGGGAGTCCACGGCGGTTGCATTGGGCAGGTCACGGACCAGTTCCCTCCATCGCTCGCGGAGCCATAGTCCTCCTGTGTCGGCGTTCGGTAGTGTCACCAACATGGCATAGCGCCCACCCAACGTGGTCACGGCGCTGGCCCATTCCTTCCAGTGCTGTTCGGCATGCGCGAGGTCCACGGTCTCCGGGTGATAGGTGATCAGCACGGTGGGCGACGAAAGGTCGATGCCGAACCGTTCTCGGACCCCTTCCACGCTCAATAGTTGCATTTCGCGCAGGTTGTCCACGCTGAGGGCCCCTGTGTTGTGCACGCCTGTGTCGTGTCCGATCATGCGCACGACCCTGTCACGGTACACATCGGAACAGGTGAAGTGCAGGTCCGCCATGTGGGTCATGGAATGGCGCAAAGCGTTGTCGATGGCCCCCAAGGTGACCTCTCCGCCATGGATGTGAGCAATGGGGATGCCAAAGGGCAGCGCTGCGGACACGGCCGCGAACATCTCGTAGCGGTCGCCCAAGGCGATGATGCGGTCAGGCCTATGCTGCTGCCATACGATGCTGAACTGTTCCATGGTGCGCCCCATGGCCTCCGAGATATCAGCAGGGGAATCGCCCCGCAGTACAGGGGGAAGTTCGATCAAGGGCGCGCTGACCGTGGCTCGGACCTCCGATATGGTGGACCCGAACCGGGGATCGAGGTGGCTGCCGAACGCGATGACGGTAAGCGAACACCGCGCATCCTGCCGGAGCATCCTGATCAGGGGCATCTGGATCCCGAGGTCAGCTCGACTGCTGGTGAGGAGCGCGATCTTCATGACAGGTCCTCTTCGCGCAGCTTGTGGCCTTCCGGAAGGTCCTTGTTGGTCTTCTTGCCGACGATATCGCCGATCCTCATCGGGGAGATCCCATCCCCGGGGCGCAACATGATCAGGTCATCCACCTCAATGGGGTGGCCACGTTGCATCGGGTGGCGGAGATGGATGCTCTTCCGCGCTATCAGCCGGTTCGGCAGCTCGCTCGGGGACGGCTCCTTGGTGCCCGAACCCAGGGCCTGCTCGATGTTCCGAATGGCCTTCACCATCGCCGTCAATTCAGCCGGTTCGAGCGATGCCCGATGGTCGGGACCGGGAAGGGTGCGGTCCAGGGTGATGTGCTTCTCGATGATCACCGCCCCCAATGCGACCGCAGCGATGGGCACCTCGATACCCAATGTATGGTCGCTGTACCCGACCCGTGTCCCGAACGTCTCCGCAAGGGTGAGCATGGCTTTCAGGTGCACGTCCCGCATCGGTGTGGGGTACTCCGTGTTGCAGTGGAGCAGGGTGATGTGGTCCCTTAGGGCGCCGGCCTGTTCCAGCACATCGATCGCCTGTCGCACCTCATCCAGCGTACACATGCCGGTGCTCAGGATAAGGTCGGGGAAGGCACGGGCCATGGCCTGGAGATACGGCAGGTTGGTCACCTCCCCGCTGGGGATCTTTCCCAGGGTGATGCCCATGCCCTTGAGCAGTCCTATGCTTTCCTGGTCGAACGGAGTGGAGAGAAAGCGGATCCCCTTCCGGTCGGCATGTGAACGCAGCATTTCGTGGTCGCTCGCGCTCAGTTCCAGCTTGCGCACCATGTCGAGCTGGCTTTCCGACCGACCGGTGTTGCGCTCCTGATAGGCCGCCTTGGGTGCGTTGGCGGCGATGATCCGATCGGAACGAAAGGTCTGGAACTTCACGACATCGGCCCCTGCGCCCGCGGCCACATCAATGAGCCGACGTGCCATGTCGAGATCGCCGTTGTGGTTGACGCCCGCTTCCGCGATGATCAGCACCGGTTCCACCAAAGGCTTCATTCGGTGAGGGGTTTGGCAGGCACACCGACCATGGTGAGGCCTGGTGGCACATCGCGTATAACGACCGCTCCAGCGCCGATGACACACTCCTCGCCAATGTGGATGCCCTGCAAGAGGACCGCTCTGCTGCCGATCATGCATGCCGCACCGATCGTGCACCCGCCGTTCACGACGGCACCGGTGGAGATATGGCAATGTACATCCACCAACGCATCATGCTCAATTATCGCACCTGTGTTCACGATGCTGTTCGCACCCACCCGTGCTCCACTGTTCACCACAGCGCCATGGCCTATGGTGACACCCTCGCCCAATGCTGCGTCCTTGGCAACATACGCGTTCGGCGACGTGATCGTGACGAACCGCCCCCCAGCAGACCGAACAACCTCAAAGAGGTCCTTGCGAAGATGTGACCTTCCGACCTGTCCGGCCGTTATCACGAACCCATGTCCTTGTCTTGCCAGCTCGGCGATCATGCCGTCGGTCCCGATGACAGTGCATCCGGAAACGGTCCGCCCGACATTCTCCTCCCGATCAAGGATGCCATGGATGTGGAACCTCCCCACCGATGCGATGAGATCGATCATCGAACGACAATGGCCACCGCCTCCGACCAAGATCAATGAGGAGATGTTCATGGGTGAGCGCTGCTAGGAATGTTCACAAGACGGTCCTGCAGTTCCCTTGAAACGGGAATTTCACTCTGGAGCGAGCCGATGTACATGGGCTGGTCGGTGGCGAGCTCCCATGCGGGCCTGGCCTGAATGCCGGCTTCCATGCAGGTCTTGAGGAACGCATCACGTTCCTTTCGGTCTCTCATCAGGACCGCGTTCAGCCAGTAGTTGCTCGTTGTTCCGGTCGGTTCATCCAACAACTTCCACGGCGTGTTCTTGAAGAGGGACCGATAGGCCTCGTGCAGCTCTCTTTTCACCTTCACGTTGTGTGGCAATTTGAGGAGCTGGGTGCGCGCCAGTGCCGCGTTCAGGTTCGGCAACCGGTAATTGTACCCCGTGCGATCATGGGAGAACGCCCAGGGATGCGGCACCTTGGCCTGGGTGGTCAAATGCTTCGCCGCGCTGGCGACCTGCTCATCTTGGACCAGCAGCGCACCGCCACCACCACAGGTGACGATCTTGTTCCCGTTGAAACTGAGCGTACCGATGGGCGCGAAGGTGCCTGCATGTCGGCCCTTGACGGTGGATCCCAAGGCCTCGGCAGCATCCTCGATCACGGTGATGCTCCATTCCGCGCAGAGCGCCAGCAGTTCCATGATGCGCATCGGTGCCCCGAATGAGTGCATGGGTATGCAGGCCTTCACACGCCGACCTGAGCCGCGGTGGATGCATGTCCCCGAACGATACTCACATTGTTCTTCCAGCCAGCGCTTTGTGGCCTTCGGCGAAAGTCCGAGCGTATCCTCATCGATATCGATGAAGACCGGGGCCGCACCGGTGTATGCGATCGCGTTGCAGGTCGCAATGAAGGTGAAGGGCTGTGTGATGACGAGGTCGTTCGGCCCAACACCGGTCAGCATCAGGGCTGTGTGCAAGGCGGCCGTGCCATTCACCACCGCAACGGCGTGCGGTGCTCCTGTGATGGCGACCAGGTCCTGTTCGAAGGCGGTGATCTCAGCGCCCACGGAGGAAACGAAGGTGGACCGCACGCATGCGGCCACGGCCATTTCATCGGCCTCATCGAACCAGGGGGCATGCAAGGGGACGGTTCCGCTCTCCTGATCGAAGATGTCCCGGATCCCCGCTACGATCTCGTCAAACATTGTAGATGCGCCACTTGTAGCCGGCGCGGTTGTTGGGGTCGCTGAACCATTCGACGGTGCGCTTCAAACCTTGGTCCAGGTCATGACCCGGGGACCAACCCGTAAGGCGCTTGATCTTCGCAGCACTGCCCAGAAGACGTTCCACTTCGCTGTTCGCGGGTCGGATGCGCTCCTCGCTGGTCACGATCTCGGCCTGCTTTCCGGTCATTGCCATCAGCTTCCCGGCAAGGTCGCCCACACTGATCTCCTGCTCGGTGGCAATGTTCACCTCCTCACCGATCAAGGCCTTCGTCTCTGCGATGGCGATGAACGCCTGTGCCGTGTCCTCCACAAAGACAAGGTCGCGCGTAGGACTGAGCGAGCCGAGCCGCAACTCCCTGGCCTCAGCCATGAGCTGGGTGATGATGGTCGGGATGATGGCCCGGGCACTTTGGCGTGGACCGTAGGTATTGAATGGCCTCACGACGGTCACTGGAGTGCCGAAGCTCAGGTGATAGGACAGGGCAAGATGGTCCGCGCCGATCTTGGTGGCAGAGTATGGGGACTGACCTTGACGGGGATGCTCCTCCGTGATCGGTACCTGTCGGGCCGTGCCATACACCTCGCTGGTGGAGGTGATCAGGATGCGCGACACATCCGCGTCGCGTGCGGCCTGCAGAACGTTGAGCGTGCCCTTGATGTTGGTGTCCACATAACTGTCCGGAGCGTGATAGCTGTATGGGATCCCGATCAGCGCGGCCAGGTGGTGCACATGATCGATACCGCGCATTACCTCTCGCATCGCATTGGGGTCGCGAACATCACCGCTCACCACCTCCAGTGCGTCCTTGATATCCACCGGCACATGGTCGAGCCATCCCCAGCTGTTGGATGAATTGTAACGCACGAGCGCGCGGACATCGTAGCCTTTGCGCACCAAGGCTTCGCACAGATGTCCTCCGATGAACCCCCCCGCCCCCGTGATCAAGATCTTTCTGGCCATGGTCCAAATGTAACAGGGCTAAAGTGGGATGATGTCCCACTGGAAACGGGGTCGGAGGGCGCCTTTGATCACGTAGTGGGAGGGAGAGCGGGTGGAGGAGGCCAGGTCATCCATGATCTGGATGTTCATCACGTTCTCCTGAACTTGGTGGACCGTATGGGGCAGCCATGTGGTGAGCCAGATGCTCACATAGTACGTGTCCTCGTTGAACAGGTCGGCCGGAAAGCGCAGTACGGTGCGGTGAATTCCAGGGTGTTGTCCCAAGGGTGCGTCCAGTCCGGCGAAGGATGTGAAGATGTGGTCCCCCTCCGAGTTGTATAGGAAGATCACCGGTTGTGGCCGTACCCCTTCCTTGAGCACCTCGTAGATGACCTCCAGGCCCAATGGGTCGGTCACCCTGGAGCGTGAGATGGTCAGCCCCTCCGGGTCGACCCAGCGCATCGACCTCAGTCGCGCAGCCCCATCACGGGTTGGTGTGTTCGCACTGAACTCGCGGAGGCCGGTGGGTGCATCGTCGTTGAAGTGTATGTAGCGGTTGATGATGGTGCGTGTATCGCCTTCCGCTTCCACCATGCCATCACTGAGCAACATGCATCGCTTGCAGAGGCTGTTGATGGCGCTCATGTTGTGGCTTACGAAGAGGATGGTCCGCCCGCTACTGGTCACATCCTTCATCTTGCCGAGGCATTTACGCTGGAACTCGAGGTCGCCCACGGCGAGCACTTCATCGATGATGAGCACTTCGGGTTCAAGGTGTGCGGCGACCGCAAAGGCGAGACGCACCTTCTGTCCACTGCTGTAGTGTTTCACCGGGTTCTCCAGGAAACGCTCCACGCCGCTGAACTCGACGATCTCCTCCATCTTCCGCTTGACCTCCGCACGACGCATGCCCAGTATGGTCCCGTTGAGGAAGATGTTCTCCCTTCCGCTCAGTTCGGGGTGGAACCCGGTACCCACTTCCAACAGGGAACTGACCCGTCCGTTGATACTGAAGCGTCCAGTGCTGGGCATGGTGATGCGTGAGAGCAGCTTCAGCAGGGTGCTCTTGCCCGCGCCGTTGCGTCCGATGATGCCCAATGCATCACCACGCTCCACGGTGAAGCTGACATCCTTTAGCGCCCAGAAGCTCCCTTCCGATCGCCCCAGCAAGGCACGGGTGTTACGCTTCAGTCCGCTCCTGAGATCAAAGCTTTTGTTCCCTCCCAGGCGGTAATCCTTGCCCAGACCCTCCACAGATATCATCAGGTTGCTCATGCTGCTCAGCTAAGGGGGCCAAAATCGCGTTCCCATCCCTGGGCCATGAGACCCCGGTCCGTAAGGACGACCGGTGGACCGATATGCTCCGCATGGTTCATACCAGGTCTGCGATGAAGCGCTCCACCGAACGGAAGTACAACAGGCTTGAGACGGCCAGCACAACGGTGGCCGCAATGGAGATCAAGCACAGTCCACCTGGATCACCCACTCCCAGGAGGCTCCAGCGGTACCCTTCGATAAGGCCTGCCATGGGGTTCAGGAAATAGAGCACCTGTGCCCATTGCGGTAAGGCTTTCGAAACCAGTTGGGCCGGATATGCAACAGGGGTTATGAAAAGGCCGAATTGGATCAGAAAAGGGACCACGTGCTGAAGGTCCCTGAACCGGATGGTGAGCGCGCTGATCCAGATGCCGGTGGAAACCGAGGCCATCATGATGCCCAACAAGTATGGGATGGCGAGCAAAACGTTCGGTCCGGGAGCCACTCGATGGTATACGAAGAGAGCGCCCATGACAAGCAGCGCGACGGACAGGTCGACCAAGCCGACGGCGGCCTTGCTCAAAGGGATGATGATCCTGGGGAAGTAGATCTTGCGCACCATTTCCTGTGCACCGATGATGGAATTGCCCGATTCCTTGAGCACGTATGCGAAGTAGGCCCAAGCGGATATGCCGGTGATGGCGAACAGCGAATAGGGGAGGCCAGCGGTATCCACTTTCACCGCCCTGCCGAACACCAGCACCATGATCAGCAGGGTGGCCAGGGGTTGGACAAGTGCCCAGGCAAATCCAAGAAATGTCTGGGCATAGCGCACACGGATGTCGCGGTAGGCCAAGGTCAGGAACAGGTCACGATGAGCCAACAGCTCGCGGAGGTCCGGTATGGGTTTCCAACGCTTTGCGTCGACTTCGATCCGCATGCTGAGGGGGGCTTCCAACGATGCCCGGCAAAGTAGCTGACCATCGAGGCGAAAGTACGATCTTTCACCACCATGGAACAGTTGGTCGTGTGCACCTCGAACGAGGGGAAGATGAAGGAGTTCAGATCCCTGCTGCCTGAACACCTTGGCTTGTTGACACTTGCGGAAGTTGGTATCACTGAAGAATTGCCCGAGACCGGGGAGACCTTGGAGCAGAACGCCATGCAAAAGGCAAAGGAGGCATTCGGCCGCTGCGGCCTACCCTGTGTGGCCGATGACACGGGACTTGAAGTGGATGTCCTGCAGGGTGCTCCGGGCGTTCGGTCTGCCCGCTACGCTGGAGGATCCCGCAGTGCCGAGGCGAATATTCGGCTGCTCCTTACGCAAATGCAGGGTAGGCAGCCTCGGACCGCACGTTTTCGGACCGTGCTGGCCTTGGTGGATGACCTCGGGGAGCATCTCTTCGAAGGAACTGTGGATGGAGTGATCCTCGATTCACTTCGTGGTACGGGCGGTTTTGGTTACGACCCGGTGTTCCTTCCGAAAGGGTCCGATCGAACGTTTGCTGAAATGACCATCACTGCAAAGAACATGTTGAGCCATCGCGCCCTTGCGGTTGGGCGGTTCGTGACCTTCCTGAAGGAGCGAAGGCTTCGAGATCCGATCAGCTAGTGGCTGTCCCGTTTCCTTTTTGTGCCCGGTGCACAGAGAGGATGAACTGTCGCCACCGCTCCATTTGATGGCCCCAGGTGTATTCCTCCAAGGCTGCCTTATCCGGATCATGACGTGTGGGTCGTCCAGCTCGCCAGCCGGTAATCCCCTCCAGCATGACGTTCAAAAGCGTAATTGCATCGGGAGCCACGATCCCGGTGCGGGTCCCCTCCAAAATCGTCTCCTGCAGGTCTCTTGTGGAACTGACCTGTATGACGGGCACTCCAGCATGGACGTATTCCAGGAATTTCAGGGGGACGATCCCCTTTTTTCCCTTGAATCCCACGTGCAGGAGCCGGTCCGCTTCGCCCTGTGCACGTATCGTGGAGGTCCGGTCCATCCGGGTCATGGCGGATACGCATGGCTCTGTATCGATCAGATGCTGAACACGTGCCATGGTCGGTCCGTGTGAGGAGGTGGCCCCGATCAGCTGAACGTGAAGGTCACGGTAGTAGCCCGGGTGATGTATCCTCAGCTGGCGCAATGCATCGGCCAAGATCTCCCATTCCTGCTCCCAGTAGACCGATCCGGTGTACACGAGAGTGTACCGTTCGGTGGGTATGGTCCGGGGGGAATGGTGTGTTGCTTCGTGGCCATTGAAGACCACTGCCGAAGGACGGACGCCGATCACGCGCAATGCGTTTTCCAACAAGGGTGGCGTTGCTGCTGTGATACCGTGCGCGTGCTTCGTGTACTTTCTCTCCAGGCGACGCATACGTCGTTTCCTCAGCCAAGCGAATGGTGGCTTTCCATAATGCGACATCACCAATAGACCGACCTCGGGCATCTCCACGCTCCAAGGGTCTCGATAATCCGGAAGAAAGGTGCTGTTCCACTCACTGCTCACCTGCGCTCCGAACTCGAGCATGGACCAACCTGGTCCAGTGGCTACGACCACGTCATGCCGCCCCAATTGCTGCTCAACAGCATGGGGTGTGATATCGAGACGTGCTCTTGGGTTCAAGGGAAGGAAAAGATCAGCGCACAGATCCATCAGCGGCCTCAGCGGGGTGCGCATCAAGCGCCAATGAATGGACCACATCCATCGCTGCCATGAAGGGGCGCTATGAGGTGAGTGTGTCACAGGGAGTCTCATCAGGCGCATGCCTTGGAGCGAAGTGTTCCAATCATCCCCGGGTCCGACCTCCTGGGTGACCACCGATACATTGTGCCCCATTTGTGTGAGATGCCTCGCGAGATAGTATGGTCGCCGGGCAGCCGTGCGGTTGAGGGGAGGGAAGTGCTGGCAGATGACCAATACACTTGGCAGCACCGGAACTCCTCCTGCGGTATTGCCCAACTCTTTCTGCACTGTCGGCTGTTGCTGTACGGCTTGCTTGTTTCGGGGCATCACGATATTGCGCAGTTCTTAACGGCCGACATGGAAGTCGTTCAGTGTGAGGTGGTTCTGG